>NZ_JAUBRM010000045.1:0-61068 GCF_036701905.1 Microcoleus sp. MON2_D5 | reverse complement strand
AGGAAGCTCTCTCTAAATTCACCATAATTTCTACTCAGCTAACGCTGAGTAAATTTGTGCTTAGTCTAAACTCCAATGCAATATACTCAGATTCCCAACTTCTGGAAGAAGTCGGGGATCTAATTCGCCCTACTCAGCCTTAACGCATTTCAGCATCCGCCAAGTAGCCGCCGCCGCGTAATTCCGCTTTGCAGAATCATCGAAAGCAAACCGATCGCCAATTTCGTTAAGAGCAGAAGCAACAGAACAATAAGAAGACATTTGAGCAAAAATAGCAGCAGCCCAATACTTCTGAGTGCCTGAAAAAGTTTTAGACGGTTCTTGAGCAACTAAATCCCGGTTCATTCCCCGGGCAGAGAAACCAAATTCCGCCGCTCGACGGAGCACCGCCATCAATTCAGCGCGAGTGACGGACTGCGTAGGTTTAAAAGTTCCATCTTGATAACCGCTAACTATCTTGTTTTCCCGCGCCAATAGAACTTTTCAGGCACTCCAGCGGACAATATCAACATCGCTATAGGGACGGATAGAAACATTGCTAGGAAATGTGATATAGCATCTTGTATTCCTTTCCAGGATTCCAATACTAAAGATACCAATTGCTCTCTGGTAAAAGCAAGTTGCGGTCGAAAGGTATTATGTTGAGAAAACCGGGCTACAAACCCAAAGCCCACAGCTTCTTTAATTTCGGAAGCGTAGATATCATTGGTAGCTATCTCCGAATTGTAGAAAAGCCAGTATTGCCTACGGTATTGGTATTTCCTGCGGTATTGGCTGCGGTATTGGTATTTCCTGCGGTAATGGCTGCGGTGATGGCTGCGGTATTGGCTGCTGCGGTATTGGTATTGGTATTGGCTGCGGTATTGGTATTGGTATTGGCTGCGGTATTGGCTGCGGTATTGGCTGCGGTATTGGCTGCGGTATTGCTTCGGTATTGCCTCCGGTATTGCCAATTTCTCCCGGTGCGGATTGATTGGTAGTGAAATAAAAGTGGCCTAATGTGCGGCCTTGGTAAGCTCTTTTACTCAAGCGCCAAGCAGGATCGAGACTGATTTTCATGAAGTCGTTAACATCGCCGTTTGTGCGACCGATAACCACCGATTTACCTTGGTAATCTACCGGAGTTCCAATTAGTAGAACATTGCCATCAACAGTTTCCAAAGTTAGGGTGTATTTTAATGCTAAATCGGTGCCTGCCATGCGAATTGAAAAGCCGTTGCTGTCAGTTGCGCGGCCACAAATACCGGTGAAATCAAAACTAACTAATAATGGATCGACTTTCACGGGATTAGAGCCACTTTCGCTCCAGCATTTTCGCGCGTCAGAGACTTGTTCTAGAATTAGCAATTGGTAGCCGCCGGAAGGGCGAGGTTGGGCGATGACAATTACTCGGTCTTGGTTAATTTCGGTTTCGTCAAAAGTAAATGCTTTAGCCGAACCGATCGCCCCGAGTGTTAAAATTGCTGAACCTGCCAGTGCGGCCACTGTTCGTACAAGTGAATGTTTCATGATTTTCCCCTATTGGCTCCTGATTGTGACGAGACTTATCTAGAATATAAAAAATTCGCCCTCTTCCAACAACAAGATAGAATTTTACCATCTCTTGTTCCGGTGGTACCAAGTGCGATCGATCGCCGATCGTCACCTTGGTTCGTAGTGAGAACTAAAGTCCGAGCGAATTTTTATGACGACTTTAGTCCTCACTACAAAGTTATAACGGTTATTTTACCGAGGAACTTGATAATCTGTCGGGCATCTAAATTGTATTGTCCGGGCGGGCGGGACGCCCACTCCACAAGAATTTGATGGGACTTGACAGTAAAATTTAGATGCGCCTGGGCTTATTACTTGCGGGAAACGATCGCACTATTCACAAAAAAACGGTGCGTTACACTTGGTTAACGCACCCTAAAACAAACATTCAAAAAGCGCCTTTCCTGTCTAGCGGAACATACTGCTAACAGAACTATCTTCGTGAATCCGCCAAATAGTTTCTCCGAGCAAATTGGCTACCGAAAGCACCGTCAACTGCTTAAAACGGTTCTCTTCCGGCACAGGAATTGTATTCGTAACAATTACCTCTTCCAAAACCCCGCTAGACAAACGCTCGATCGCCGGAGGCGAAAACACCGCATGAGTAGCACAAGCATAAACCTGCCTCGCACCCTCGCGGCGCAACAATCTCGCACCTTCAGAAATCGTGCCGGCAGTATCGATCATGTCGTCCACCAACACAGCAGTTTTGCCCCTGACATCACCGATAAGATTCATCACTTCTGCCACGTTGTGAGCTTGGCGGCGCTTGTCAATAATTGCCAGGGGAGCATCGCCAAGCTTTTTGGCAAAAGCTCTCGCCCTAGCGACTCCGCCAACATCCGGCGAAACCACAACAATATCCGTCAATTGCTTGCTCGCCAGATAATCCAAAAGCACCGGCGAACCGTAAACGTGATCGAAAGGAATGTCAAAATAACCTTGAATCTGAGCCGAGTGCAAATCCATCGCCAAAATGCGACCGGCCCCAGCTTCCGTAATCAAATTAGCCACTAATTTTGCAGTAATCGACTCTCTTCCGGCCGTTTTGCGGTCAGCCCTAGCATATCCGTAATAGGGGATGACGGCAGTAATTTGTCTGGCCGAAGCGCGGCGACAAGCATCGATCATAATTAACAATTCCATGAGGCGATCGTTTACCGGACAGCAAGTTGGCTGAATCAAGTAAACATCGCAACCCCGAATTGATTCTTGAATTTGAACGTAGAGTTCCCCATCAGCAAACCGCTTGCGAACCATCGGCCCCAAATCGATCCCCAGATAGCGAGCCACCTCTTGGGCGAGAGGAACATTAGCAGAACCGGAGAACAGCCGCAGACGGTCATGAGCGGAAACCGGCGGCTCGGGAAGCGGAAGCGGTAAAGTAGCAGAACGGATCACAGCAGGCCTCTTGCAGGACGTTTATTCCATCGCTATCTTACCATCTGAAACTAGAAATATTCAGCCAATTTTTTAAGAGATTGAACATTCGGGGCGGCCACAAGTGTGAAGTTAGGCGAATTGAATAGGACTTGCAGAAATATGTCCAACAAATCCGGTTTCTACCCCACATTCGGCTCCCTTAACGGTCACAATCGGTTTTTACTTATTTTTATCCAGCAATAAAACTATGAATTATACTTGAGTACCGTACATTAACGGATTAAAAACTTTTTAAAGGCATAATTTATTACTGTAAAGATAGAGTTTTCTGCGTAATTATGCTGTGTGACACCCCCAGGGCGTGGAATGTGGGTTCTAGCGAACTCTGTACTGGCAGAAGTACGATCGCACTTGTGTCCCTGCGTCTAAAAGTTCTGGCGTGAGTCAATTTGGGGCGGAGGCTGGAAGTCTAGCCGCCCAAAATTCAGTCGAAGGCCGAAGGCATCCGGGTTCAATGCGATAAAAATGCCACCAACAGGCAATAAACTTGAAAAATACTGTAAAAAAAGTTAAGAATCGGAAGCATACTCCAGATTTTTGATATCGGGCAAAGCAAGGTAGAAATCGATGAGCTTAAGAGAACGCATTGACGAAGAAATCAAAGCAGCGATGAAGTCCAAGGACAAAGTTCGCTTGGAAACAGTTCGCGGCATCAAGAAATTTATTCTCGAAAAAGAAGTCAGCCTTCGTCCCTCCGGCCAAGAGACGCTGACAGAAGCTCAAGAAATGGAAATTTTGATGCAAATAGCCAAACAGCGCCGGGATTCGATCGAACAATACCGCAAAGGTGGCCGCGAAGATTTAGTGGCACAAGAGGAGGCGGAGTTGGCAATTGTTGAAGAGTATTTGCCGCCGCAGATGTCAGACGAAGAGGTGAGTCAAGTCGTTGACGAAGTGATTGCTTCGGTGGGCGCTACTTCTGCAAAAGATATGGGCAAGGTGATGGGCAAGGCAATGCAGCAGCTTAAAGGCAAAGCAGACGGTAACAGAATTCAAGACATGGTGAAAGCAAAGCTTAGTCAGTAGTCAGTAGTCAGCAGACATCTCCCATAAATAATCTCCAGCTTTATAGAGATGTATGGCCTAGACCGAGGGGCGACAACTTATTAGGGCTAAAGCCAAAAAACCCGGTTTCTACGAAAAATCGTGCATTTCTCCCTTGAGATATTGACGCAGAAACCGGGTTTTCGATCGGATTTGCGGGTTGCAACCTGTGTATTTTCGTGGAAAAACCCGGTTTCTGACCATCCTGGCGTCCAAGAATGTCAAAAAAATGTAAAATACTAACTTTGGTCGGGACTGGGGACTACAGATAGTGAAGTATGCTCAAGAGCATTAAAGACATAGCATTACTAAGTCTGTGAGCGATCGTCTATTTTTTAACAGTTTCTACTTAAACTTATGCAGCCACCTATTGCTATTGGAACTCTCCTACAAAACCGCTACCGCTTGGTGAATATTTTAGGTCAAGGGGGATTTGGCCGGACTTATTTAGTAGAAGATTTGGGACGGTTTCAAGAACGCTGCGCCCTGAAGGAATTGATCCCAGTGCAAAGCGGGCCTTACGTTTTGGAAAAATCGAAGGAATTGTTTCAAAGAGAGGCGGCAATACTTTACCAAATAGCGCACCCGCAAATTCCCCAGTTTCGGGCAATATTTGAAGAGAACCAGCGTTTGTTTTTAGTGCAGGATTACGTGGAAGGGATGACTTACCGCGAACTGCTGCTCGATCGAACTTCAAATGGTCGCAGCTTCACGGAAGCCGAAGTCTTGGTATTTATCCGGCAAATGCTGCCGGTACTGGCTCACATCCACGCCCGCGGCATCATCCACCGCGACATCTCCCCAGAAAATATCATCCTCCGTGAAAACGACCAAATGCCGGTGCTGATTGACTTTGGAGTGGTGAAGGAACTCGCCACCAAAGTCCAGTCTCCCGAAGGAACAGCCCACGCGACAACTGTCGGTAAAATCGGCTACGCGCCGATGGAACAGTTGCACAGCGGGCGAGTAACTGCCAGCAGCGACCTCTACGCTTTAGCCGTAACGGCGATCGTCCTGCTGACAGGCAAAGAACCGCAGGAATTGCTCGATCAAAAAACGCTGCAGTGGAATTGGCAGCAGCAAGTGCAGGTGAGCACAGGTTTGGCTTTGGTGCTGAATCGGATGTTGAATCGGTCTCCGGGCGATCGATATCAATCTGTCAGCGAAGTCGCCCAAGCACTCGACGCCCAAACTAATCCTAAGCCTAGCCAGCCAACTGTACCGCCCGCGCCGCCAGCAGTGGTGCCGACAAACCCTTCGCTAATAGCAACGGTGGCCGTGGGCAGACCGCCGGAGCCAGCCGCCCCGACTTCCCCCCCGCCAAACCAGCCAGCCGCCCGGAGTTCCCGCCCGCAAAACCAGCCAGACCCGTTAAGTGAGCCAGCAGGCGACACTTTTTGGGACAATCCCATCGCTGCGATCGGACTGCTGGCGGGCTTAGTAATCTTGACTGGCTTCGGTTCCTGGGCTTTAGTCGGCTCATTTCTCAACAATTCGCGCCCCAAACCCACTCCGACACCGCCAGCACTCACAAATCCGACGCCGACACTAACTCCGATACCAAACCCGCTACCTTTGCCAACCCCAACCCCGCAACCTTTGCCAACCCCAACCCCGCAACCTTTGCCGGAACCCAGCCCAGAACCTTTGCCGGAACCCAGCCCAGAACCTTTGCCAGAACCGAGCCCAGAACCTTTGCCAGAACCTTTGCCAGAACCCAGTCCAGAACCTTTGCCGGAACCCAGCCCAGAACCCAGCCCAGCGCCAACTCCGACACCAAAACCGACGCCCGCGCCGGCTCCAGCGCCCAAACCGACGCCCAAACCGACGCCCGCACCAACTCCCGCACCCAAACCGACGCCCGCGCCGTCGCCAACACCCGCGCCAACACCAGCACCAACACCCGCACCAACACCGGAATCGGCCCCAACACCCGCACCATCGCCGGAACCGGCCCCAACACCCGCACCGTCACCGGAACCGGCCCCAACTCCTGCACCGTCGCCGGAACCGGAACCGGAACCCGCGCCGGAACCGGAACCAGCACCAACTCCCGCACCATCGCCAGAACTCTAAACTTCTGGCAAAATTCCCCTAGACTGATGTTGAGGCCAATTACTTGTTAGCTATTTGCCAATGAACTCGCTGCTAATTGCTGGAACTGATACCGACGCGGGCAAAACTGTTTTGACCAGCGCTCTGGCTGCTTATTGGCAAATGTATTTTCCCGATCGCAGTTTGGGAATTATGAAGCTGTTGCAAACGGGAACGGGCGATCGCGAACTCTACACCCGTTTGTTTTCCCTCGACCAATCCCCCGAAGAACTCAATCCAGTGCACTTTGATGCCCCTCTAGCACCGCCGATTGCCGCCGAACGGGAGGGGAGACGTATCGAACTCGAAAAGGTCTGGACGGCTTGGCAAAGCCTCTCGCAGCGCAAGGATTTTGTGTTGGTGGAATCTTTGGGAGGGCTGGGATCGCCTGTAACGCGGGAACTGACGGTGGCCGATATTGCCAGGGATTGGCGGCTGAGAGGGGTTTTGGTAGTACCTGTGAGGTTGGGGGCGATCGGGCAAGCTGTGGCGAATGTGGCTCTCGCCAGACACACTGGTTTTAAGCTGAGAGGAATTGTGCTCAATTGCGTTAAAGCTTATTCGGAACAAGAAATTGCCGATCTAGCACCCGTTGATTTGATCCAGTCGCTGACTCAAATACCTGTGTTGGGTATTTTGCCGCATTTAGATGACCCGACTGACCTTGCTAAATTAGCTAAAATTGCTTCAGATTTAGATTTAGAGCGGTTACTGCCAGGGGTTAATTTAGTTGCTCAGACTTCTAAATAACCTTATTCTAAACACCTCTGTTTCTCATTCTTCTCTTCCTCTGCGTACTCTGCGCCCTCTGCGGTTCATAAAAAAATCTCCGGCCCAACTGGGATAGGATTGAAGAAGATTTTATTTTAACCACAAAGACCGCAGAGACCGCAGAGAAAGAGCACAGAGAGTTTCACAACTTATTCGGGGTTGCTATAATTAGTGATTACCATTTATTAAGTGATTAAATCTAAAACCTAATCCCAAAAAAAGGAGAATAAAACATGGTTTCTACTTTACCGAATTTAACTTCTGTCGATTTATCTCAATTGCGGCTGGAGATTAGAAATTTGCAGCCTCAGCTAGTCGAATGGCGTCGCCTTTTGCACCAAAAGCCGGAGTTGAGTTTTGATGAAAATTTAACGGCGCAGTTTGTCTCGCAAAAGTTGCAGGAATGGGGCATAGATCATGAAACTAATATTGCTAAAACTGGTATTGTCGCAACTATAGACAGCGGCAAACCGGGGCGGGTTTTGGCAATTCGCGCGGATATGGATGCTTTGCCTATTCAAGAAGAAAATGAGGTGGATTATCGATCGCAGCATGATGGAATTATGCACGCTTGCGGCCACGACGGCCACACTGCGATCGCCCTCGGTACTGTTTGTTATCTCGCAAAGCACAAACACAGCTTTTCGGGTAAAGTAAAATTTATCTTTCAGCCCGCCGAAGAAGGGCCAGGAGGGGCAAAACCGATGATTGAAGCGGGAGTTTTGAAGAATCCTGATGTTGATGCGATCGTCGGCTTGCATTTGTGGAACAATCTACCTTTGGGTACTGTAGGCGTCCGCAGCGGCGCGTTGATGGCGGCTGTCGAAGTTTTTGACTGCACGATTTTTGGCAAAGGTGGACACGGCGCAATGCCACATCAGACTGTGGACTCGATCGTAGTTACAGCCCAAATTGTCAGCGCTTTACAGGCAATCGTCGCGCGGAACATTGACCCGATCGACTCAGCGGTAGTAACTGTCGGCAACTTCCACGCAGGCCACACCCACAACGTCATTGCCGATACCGCTCAAATCGGTGGCACGGTGCGCTATTTCAACCCAGCATATCAAGGTTATTTTGCACAGCGAATCGAGCAACTAATTGCCGGAATTTGTCAGAGTCACGGGGCAAATTACCAATTAGATTATTGTTCGCTGTACCCGCCAGTTATTAATGATTCGAGAATAGCTGAATTGGTGCGCGGCGTGGCAGAATCTGTTGTCGAAACTCCTGCAGGAATCGTTCCCGAATGCCAAACAATGGGCGGCGAGGATATGTCGTTCTTTTTGCAAGAAGTGCCAGGTTGCTATTTCTTTTTGGGTTCAGCAAATCCAGAGAAAAACTTGGCTTACCCGCACCATCACCCGCGTTTTGATTTTGATGAAACTGCGCTGGGGATGGGTGTAGAAATGTTTGTGCGGTGTGTCGAAAATTTTTGTGCGGTGTAAATCAGGCTTTCAGGGGCGGGCTAGAAGCCTACCCCACAAGAAAATTTAGTTTTTCTAGAACAAGCAAATTCATGTCTTGTGGAACAGGCATCTTGCCTGTTCCTGAGAATGGTACAACATCTCACATCTTGCACCATTCTCAATAAGCCTTTTATGGGCGGGCTAGAAGCCCACCCCACAAGAAAATTTAGTTTTTGTGGAACAAGCAAATTCATGTCTTGTGGAACAGGCATCTTGCCTGTTCCTGAGAAGGGTACGGGCAGGCTAGAAGCCTACCCCACAAGAAAATTTAGTTTTTGTGGAACAAGCAAATTCATGTCTTGTGGAACAGGCATCTTGCCTGTTCATGAGAATGGTACAACATCTGAGATATTACCGAGTTTGAAAGATATTCTGCACCATTTTCTTATCTACATTTGCCGCTGCCTTATCCAATTCGGCAATCTCCCCGGAGTCTAACTCCCAGCCCAAAGCACCAATATTATCCCTCGCCTGTTCCACAGATTTAGCCCCCGGAATCGGAATAGTTTCTTTGCAGATGCACCAGTTAATTGCTACCTGCGAAACAGTCTTGTTTCTGAATGTCGCTATTTCTCGCAAACACTCCAAAAGCGATCGCATTCCCGGAAGTAGCTGCTTGCACGCCAAACCTCGGATACCTTTAGGAAGAGAGCCATTTTCCGAGTATTTACCCGTCAGCAAACCCAAGGCTAGAGGACTGTAAGCAATCAATTTTATCCCCAATTCATCGCAAACATCTTTCAATCCGAGTTCTGTCACCGGATAGGTAGAAAGTAGCGAATATTGCACTTGTAAAGTAACAATAGGAATTTGGCGATCGCTAAATTTCCGATGCACCCATTTCAGCCGTTTCGGCCCGTAATTAGACAAGCCCACTCCTTTGACCAATCCTTGCTCGTAAAGGTCAGCCAAACCGTCTAAAAGAGCCCCCTCTTGCCAAGGAGCGTAATTGGCTGTAGACCAGTGCATTTGCACCAAATCTACATTTTTTCCGAGGCGCCCAGCAGAGGCTTTGCAAGCCGATATCATTGATTGTCGCGTCAGCCTCCAAGGATAAGCAGCCAGTTTTGTCGCCATACAAATACTGTCTTTATTTGCACCTTGATATTGTTGAGAAAACTGCCCCAAAAGCTGTTCGCTGCGTCCGTTTAATTTCCCTGTTCCGTAAGAGTCGCCGGTATCGAATAAAGTGACGCCGTTACTAACACAAAGATTGAAAACGGCTTGCAATTCCTCGTCCATACTTTCATTGTAGCCCCAGAGCAATCTGTTGCCCCAGGCCCAAGTGCCACAGCCCATTTTTGGCAGTAAAATTTTTTGGTTAGTTGGCATTTTTTTGATGGTAGTTGTTGGTAATAGGGATATTTTATAGGGACATAACTCGGTATCCCCTACTCCCAGTAGAGCTGTTTCATTCTGCCACGGGCCGCCAGGGACTCAAGTCCCTGTCTAATAGCATAAGTCGGTTAAAACCGACTCAAATAGTAATCTCAATTTTGAAAATTAGAGTTACACATATAAGCTAATCCGCATTTAAATCGCATGATCCAATAATTTTTCACTCTTGTGGGATGGACAGGAAAGCCCGCCCTCAACATACAATTTAAATGTACAACAGCTTATGCTGCACTAACTCTATACAAAAACAGCTTTGATAGAATTGCTACAGTCGTCTTTAGACGACTTCAGCTATGAGACAGGGGTTTAAACCCCTGTTGGACTGTCGGACTAATGGCACACCCTACAAAATTACCAATGACTGATGACTCTTTAATTCTTTTACGTGGTTGGCGAGGGCGAAGGTGCCGTGTTTTTAATAGGTTGCTCTGGCTTAGCTTTCGGGTCTGGTTTGGGTGGCGCCGGCGGAGGGAAAGTCGCCGCGCGTCTGGGTATTTGTAGCGCTGTTCGGAATGCAGAAGACGGGAAGAAAGCACTAAATTGAGAAAGTCGATGGGCGAGGGGTTCTGGTGCATATTCCCACAAGCTTTCGTAGTAGAAGAAAGCGACGCCTAAGCCGTATCCTTGGACTGCTTGCACCTGAGATTTAATTTGCTGAATCGGTACTGGGTTATTTCTCAAACCTGTCATAATCCCAACTCCGGTGGGAATTTTTTGCTGTGCTTCTTGCATTTCTGGACGGTTAATCTTGTCCACAAAAGATTCTAGATTGGGACGGTAGACTTGCACGATTAGCTCGTCGGCAATATCCAAACGCACCCAAGCCAGCCAATCTTGCAGGTGATGTTTGTAAGCAAAATCGTAGTAATTGGGAGAAATTGAGAAAATTGCATTGGGTTTGACTGCTTTGACGGCTTGATTGAGCTGCGACATAAAAGCGGTAATTTTATTGGCTCGCCACTGCACCCATGCTGGATTTTGAAAATCTTTGGGGGGAGCTTTTTTTGTTTCTTTGGTATACAAAGCAATTGTGTAGTCATCGTAGCCAAATTCCGCCGGCAAACTCATGTGATCGTCAAATTGTATTCCGTCTGCGTTATATTGAGTGGTGATTTCTAGTACGAGTTCGGTAATGAATTGCTGCACTTCTGGATGAAAGGGATTGAGCCAAACTACTTCGCCACCTGCGTCGTTTGATGTTTGGCTGCCGTCCTGTTTTTGTGTCAGCCACTCGGGATGAAGTGTGGCTAATTCTGATGTAGGAGGAGCCATGAAACCAAACTCAAACCAAGGAATCACTAACAGCCCTTGGCGGTGAGCTTTATCGATTAAATCGGCGAGCATATCTTGTCCGTCTAACCCTCTGTAAACAAAGGGTTGAATGTCTCTTTGCTGCGCTACATAGCTGGGATACATTGCATAGCCAGAATTCCAGGCTACAGGATAAATAGTGTTGAAATTTAACCGCTTTAATTGGCTGACAGCATCTCCTAGTTTGCGACGATCTCTGAGGATGTCTTTGTCGTTTGTCGTCATCCAAACGCCGCGAATTTCCTGGCGGGGTTGCTGGGCGATCGCCGGAATGAAGTTGTTTGCCAGCAATACTATAATGAATGAGAGGGCAAACAGAAGCGGGAAAAGAGTTTTAATCGATCGCTGCCAACTGCGCGGAATGATGCGTAATGTCATAGTTTTGAATGGTGAGTTAGCTATTGAAACACACCCCGGCATAATTTGGTGATAAAATTTGCTCGCTCTACAGTCTACAGCCATTTGCGCTGAATGTGGAATCAATTAAGCGAAATGGGTGGATTGATGTGCTCCGATCGCAACTGAGCTAAGTATAATCTCTGAGACAGAGGGTAAGTGACAGCATTCTGTCTAACTGCTGGGAAATCATTCCTTACGCAGTGCAAGCTCTCCTTACCGGATATTGCGGCCCAAGGAGTGCGAGTGCTGTACAATATTGGTGCTGGAACATTTCGATCGAACATCTGTAATTGTGAAAGATTTAGTCTTAATTGGTGGCGGTCACAGTCATGCTATTGTATTAAAAATGTTCGGCATCAAACCGCTGCCTGGAGTGCGTTTAACTCTGATTAGCGACGTGCTGCACGCGCCTTATTCGGGGATGCTGCCGGGGCACGTTGCCGGGTTTTACAATTATGATGAATGTCACATCGATTTGCGCTCGCTCGCTGAATTTGCAGGGTGTCAAATATTAATCGATCGGGCGATCGCCATCGACTTTAACAAAAACTTAGTTATTTGTCAAACTCGCCCTCCGGTTAATTTTGATTTGCTTTCTGTGGATATCGGCAGCACGCCTGCGACTTTATCTGTACCGGGTGCCGCAGAATATGCAATTGCAGCTAAACCCGTACCGGAGTTTTTAGCTAGCTGGAATCAGTTAATTTCCGAAAGGCAAAACTATCCCCAAAAACCGCTGCGGATAGCGATTGTAGGTGGCGGGGCAGGCGGCGTAGAATTAGCATTAAATATGCAATCTCGATTGGGGAAGGAAGAAGGGTTCGGCAACGGATTGTGTAACGGATTTAACGGATGGATATTAAGGTACAGCGAAAGACTTAAGAGAGAAAAGGGAAGGGGGAAGAAAGAAGAAGAATTAGAAATTCATTTGTTTCACAGCGGTGCTGAATTGATGCAGGGACACAATCATCGAGTGCGTCGCCGCCTTCAAGAAACTCTCATCAGTCGCGGCATTCAATTGCATTTAAAGGAAAAAGTCTGTGCTGTAAAAAAGATTGAGAGAGAAACCACTCTTCAATTCCCTACCGATTACCAAATTTCCTGTAAATCAGGTTTAGAATTAGAGTGCGATCGGATTTTTTGGGTGACACAAGCATCGGCAGCCCATTGGATCGGAGAATCCGGTTTAGCAGCCGATTCAAACGGCTTTATCCAAGTCAACGATGGCCTGCAATCAGTCTCTCACCCCAACGTATTTGCGGCTGGAGATATCGCTGCAATGGTTAATTATCCCCGTCCCAAAGCAGGCGTGTTTGCCGTGCGTCAGGGCAAACCGCTGTTTGAAAATTTGCAGCAGTTTTTATTGGAAAAACCGCTTAAACCCTTTGCACCGCAGAAACAATACTTAGGGTTAATTGGTACTGGGAATAAAAGGGCGATCGCCTCTCGCGGATCTTTCATGTGGGAATCGGCGCTGCTGTGGTACTGGAAAGATTGGATCGATCGCCAATTTATGCAAAAATTTAGCAATCTGCCCAAAACCCGCAATACCAAATAGCAATACCTTCCGCTCTAATCTTCTCTTCCTCTGTGCCCTCCGCGTCCTCTGTGGTTAACAAAAAAAGTATCTTTCAAAAATCATTGCTCATTGCTATAGTAATATCAGAAGTAAAGAAAACTAACTATGTTCAGAAAAATTGGATTTGGGCTGATTTGGATTGCATTTACCACCTACGCCTTTGTATTTGCACCACCCGACAGCCCAGAAAAAACCATCACACTAATTACAGATCTTTCCACAGGGAAAATAGCAGACATTAACCCTTTAATTGTAGCCTTGTTCTACATCATGGGAGTTTGGCCGCTCATCTACAGTTGCGTCTTATTTGCTGACGGCAGGGGGCAGAAAATACCTGCATGGTTGTTTGCCACTTTATCTTTTGGTGTCGGCGCCTTTGCCTTATTGCCTTATTTATGCCTGCGCGAAGCGAATCCTGAATTTCCCGGTCAGAAAAATATCTTTTTAAAGATATTAGACTCCCGTTTTACGGGAATTTTCTTAACATTAGGCGCTGCTGCGTTGGTTGTATTTGGCTTGACAAAAGGCGATTGGTCGGATTTTATTGGACAGTGGCAAACCAGCCGTTTTATCCACGTAACGAGTTTAGATTTTTGTCTGCTTTGCCTACTATTTCCGGCGTTGTTGGGAGACGACATGACGCGCCGAGAAATGCAGAAGTCTACAGCATTTTGGGCTTTAACATTAGTGCCGCTGTTCGGGCCACTGGCTTATCTGTGTACGCGCAAACCGCTGCCCGAAACTAATACTCAAACTGTTACCAATTAGACAGCAGTGGAGGAAATTATCAGTTTAATGTAGGAATCAATCACAATAAAGCAGACAAAAACAGGCAAGATGACTGTTCCACAATAAGTAAGTAAGTTTTATTATGGGTGGACTTCGAGTCCGCCCATAAAAAACTGATTACAAATAGTGCAAAATCTGAGTATTAATCTAAATCATTATCTCCCAATCTCTAGCAAATGAAAAAATTTCCGATTGTTGGCATCACAACATACAACCGCTGTCCAGCAGGCGAATATCGCTTAAATGGAACTTATATTGATGCAGTTCAAGCGGCTGGTGGCATTCCGATTTTACTGCCCCCCAATCAATTAGATCCCGCTAGTATTTTGGATGCAGTAGATGGTTTGATTTTTTCCGGGGGCGGAGATATCAACCCAGAACTTTATGGCGGTTATGTCGATCGCACAGTTTACTCGGTTAATGCAGAACGCGACAATTTTGAATTAAATTTAGCCAAGCTAGCTTTGAAGGCTGACATACCTGTGTTGGGGATTTGCCGGGGAATGCAAGTCCTGAACGTAGCCAGCGGCGGCAGTTTGGTGATTCACGTACCGGATGCTTACGGAGACGAGGTTAATCACGGATCGGGAATTCCGCCACGTGCGATCGAGCATACCATTGAAATTGAGCCAACCAGTCGGCTAGCAAAAATTATGGGAAAAACTTCAACAACAGTTGTTTCCTGGCATCATCAAGCTGTGCGGAAGGTAACCTCCGATTGGCGAATTGTAGCCGATGCACCTGACACTTTAGTAGAAGCAATGGAACACTGCTATCACCCTTGGATGATAGCAATTCAATGGCACCCGGAAATGTCGCCAAACTGTTCGTTCAACTCTCGAATTTTTAAGGCTTTCGTAGAAGCAGCCGCTTCAAAATTTATGAATTCTACCCAGTCTGCATCACAGGCAATTCATACATTTTGATAGTCACTTATTCTTGATAGTCAGTATCTATTTCAATATCCAGGGTATCTTCATCTATTCTGACATACAGAACATTCGGGCGACAGCAAACTTGACAATCTTCGATATAAGATTGTTCCATACCACCGCTGATATCAACAAAAGTTGTACTCGGTTCGCCGCAGAAAGCACAGTAATATTCAGCCGTTGTTTGCATCTTTCTCGCACTCTCTTTTTGTGACTTCGTGGCGGTAGCGAAACATATCTGTTAACCGCATTTCCACCCACCAACCTAACAACAAATCGACAATCGGGCCGCCCGGTATCGAAAATGCGATCGCATCTGTCAATCTAGTCTTGCCATTTTCTGAGGTAAACTCGTGTCGGTGAACCCAACGTGCCATCGGCCCCTCTGTTTGTTCATCAACAAACAAGCGATATTGTTCGCACTCAGTGTGAGTCGCCACCCATTTTACAGGAATCGGCCCCAATAACAGGCGAAATTCCGATACAGCACCCACATCCAGTCCCCCTTCGCGGCGAATGATTTTCACCGGTTGCCAAGGCGGAGTCAAAAGTTGCAGAATGTCCGGCCTTTCGTAAAAGTTCCAGACTGTTTCAACGGTGGCATTAATCAGCGACGAATATTTAAAATTGGGCATTGTATCGTTGGGCTAGACAGTTAAGTGCGATCGCGTTTCAGCATTTGCAGTATTATCCTCTGTATCAGTACAAACAGCAACCGTTAGTTTCAATCCCAAAGCATTCAGCCAAGTTCCCAGATTATAAATCGCATCACTTCCTTGCTGCGACAGCAATTTCTCCAGTTTTTTTAAGTGCAATTCATATTGTTCGGGAGTCATTTTTGGTTGACCGAGAGCTTCTGCTACATTGTTAAGTACCATTTTTAGCAGTTCTGCCTCGGGGTTTTCTTCTTCAAAAAAAGCCTCTAGATACATAGCAGAATCTATTGGCTTTTTGAGAGATTGTATTAGTGAGGGATGGTAAGGTAGGCTTTTAGGCATTGTCTTAACTCCTATAATCTGTCCAGTATTCTTTAGCTTGGCGGAGATCTCTGTCTTGAGTGCTTTTATCGCCTCCGCCGATGAGAATCACAATTGTCATTCCTATTTGTCCAAAATAGATTCGGAAACCAGAGCCATAGTCTATCCTTATTTTAAAGACTCCATTTCCAACTGATTGACAATCTCCCAAATTCCCCAAAATAATTTCGAGTTTGCCAAAGGTGAACTTAGGATGGGTCAGTAGGGCAGTTACTAGCTACTTTGGATTTTGTGGGGATGAGTTGAGGCAATTTAGTAAGAATACGTTCTATTTTTTGTTTGGGATTTTCTTCAAAAGATGTTAAACGAACTTTGAAAAACCGCCCTTGAAGTACAGTCAAGATAATTACCGATTCTGCCTGTCTTCCAGAAACTATAATTTTTATCGGTACAAACAAAAACTTGAATTCACCGAATTCCCGAGTGGAAGTGACTCCAATATCTGCTTTTTGGTATATTCCCCTTTGAAGAGCGTATCTAACTCCTTCTATAGCTGAATTAAGTGCTTCTTGTACAAAAGGAGAATCCAAAGAATTTCCAATATTTTTATAATTAAGATCGTACAGATATAAATCGAGAGTATTGTCTTTATTTTTCCATTTTGCTCCGTAGCCCTGTCCTTCATCTCTACTGAGAGCCTTATAGTCAACTATAGTAACAAATTCTAAGTCCTCGATTTTCCTAAACGATTGGGCAATATAGCAAAGTTCCAACTTATCTGGTTCTCTATTCTCTTGGGCGATGAATATTGTGTTTCCATAGGAAGCAGAGATCTTATGAAAAGTACCTGAAACTGGCAAAATAACTAGGAGTGTAAGGATTAATATTTTCCATTTCATAAGAGTAGACCCTCAAAAATTTTTAGATCCAATGAATTTGAGCTTTGAAATATAGAACCCATTTGAGATCTATTGCTGTTACCGTGAGCCTTATGCCAGAGTGATTTCGGCTATGACGGCTAATAACACGCATGAGGCTATTATAATCTAATTTACTAAACGCGACTTAGTGAATTCTCACATTCTTGATTTGGCTGTCGTGTTGTATGACTCATCGCCTCAGCCAAATGTTTTTTCAAAGTCGCCTCCGGTAGCGGCCCTTTTAAATGACTCCAAGGCAAAACCCGATCCAATTCCCACTCTTGAAAAACATAAAAATCCATCTCGGGCAACTGTCCCCGCAACTCCTTAAATGCCCGCCGATAACTGCCCAAAGTATCGCCGTAATGCCGCACTAATTCCAACAGCCGAGACAACCGCCGATCGCCCTTTGACAACAAACCCTGAATCACTGACCAGTTATAGCTTTCAGGTCTAAATTCTAAACCTAACTTACGCAATTCTTTATCTAAAAACTTCAGCCTCTTCTCCGCATCTTTCTTCACTCCAAACCACTGAAAAGGAGTGTGAGATTTCGGGACAAAAGTGCTGCATCCCAGAGTCAACCGCAAACCGGGAGCGGCTTTTCTAATCGCCCGCATCATCGCCACCGTCTCCTCTAAATCCTCCATTTCTTCGCCGGGAATTCCCGCCATCCCGTAAAGTTTAATTCCCTTTAAGCCGCCCGCCTTAGCATTGATAGCAGCTTGAATAATTTCATCATTTGTGAGTTTTTTGTTAACGATTTTGCGGAGGCGATCGCTCCCGCTTTCCACCGCAATTGTCACAGATTTGCTGTCTCTGTTTGTCAAGATTTCTGCCAATTTAACTGTCACCGTATTCGTCCGTACCGAAGAAAGACTCAGCCGCACGCCGTCGTATTTCGGATGATTCAAATGATCCAGCAACGCTTCAAATTCCGGGTGCTGGGTGACAGAAGCACCCAACAAACCTAAACGATTAGTCACAGCTAAACCGCGATCGATCGCCGGAATTAGCGAAGCCTCCAAACTCGCAGTTCTAAACGGCAAAGTCAGATAACTTGCCAAACAAAAACGGCACATTTCTGGACAACTCCGAACCACTTCCACCATGTAAATATTTTCCCAAGCCGCTTTTTCGGTCACCACAGTGGAAGCAGATAAAGTATTGCCGCGATAAGTCTGTTTTTCAACCATACTGGGAATTCCCGAATCGACAGGCTGAATCGATTTAATACCCTCAGCCACATCCAGATAAGTTACGTCGTACAAACTGGGAACGTAAACTCCCGGAACTTGGGCTAAATGCCGCAATTTAGTTAATCGGTCTGCTTTACGGACTTCTTTACAAGCATCAATAAAATTGTCAATGAGATGTTCGCCATCTCCCAGCAAAATCACATCAAAAAAATCGGCAAAAGGTTCGGGATTAGCAGTAAAAACCGGGCCACCGCCGAAGACTATCGGATGATTATCAGTTCGTTTTGACGCCCAAATCGGAATTTCTAGAGATTCCAATAAATTGAGAATATTTACATAGTCTAGTTCCCAAGAAAGCGAAAATCCCAGTAATTCTGGATTTCGGGGAAGTTGTTCCCGGATATCAGTAAATAAACGGCCCACTTCAATATCCGATCGCACAGCCAAAGTTGCCCACACTATCTGATAGCCGAGACTGGTAATACCCACCGTGTACTCGTTGGGAAAAGCAAAAATAGTGGGGATAGCATCAGCATCGGGGGTTGCTGGGGCAAATAGTAAGCGTTCTTGAGCAAAAGGATTAGGAGTCACGGGCAAATTTAGTTTTAACAATAGGTCTGTTCTTATCTCATTTTAAGCCATTACCAAAGTCATTGTAGGGTGCCTCAGGGTTGAATGTGGCGACCACAAACTAAGAATCTCCCCCCTGACGCACCCTACCGTTAGTTAGTTGTTACATCCGTGAAATCCCAATAATGCCAATCCGTTGGCGAACTTCCTTCTTGCTTGTTCAAAGTTACTCTCAAATAGAATTGCGATCGTCCTGAGTTCTCGGAGTAGTCGGAGTAGGCGGTGTACTGTGAAAAGTTGCAATCAGCAAACAGATAATCCCAGCATTAATAAACACATCGGCTAGATTAAATACGGGGAAGCGAATCAGCCGAAAATCGATAAAATCTACAACGTGGCCCGAAACAAATCGATCGATGCCGTTCCCCAGTGCTCCTCCCAAAATCAAACCGTAGCCAGCTTGTTCCCAGCGGTTAATTCGCGGCCCGAACCAAGCCAGCACCATCAATCCCACACTAACGCCCAAAGACAGCCAGCGCAACCAAATCGCCCCGCCATTGCTGAACATACTAAAAGCGGCACCTGTATTAACAACATAAGTGAAGTGAAACACCCCAGGTAACAGCGGCTGCGTCTGCGGAGGAAGTGTCAAGTCAAAATTTTGTACCACCCAAAACTTAGTCAGGTGGTCTAAAACTAAACTGATAACCGCAGCAATCCAGAACAAGGGATTTCTTTTAAAACGCATGAATTAAGCAATAGAAAATGGGGCATCGGGCATGAGAGAATTTACTCGAATCTCACGTGTCATTGCGAGCAGAATGCAGTGCAGCAAAGCAATCCGAGCCGCAGCGAGATGACTCTCCCGTTTCGCAATGTATAGTATAACCTTATTTTGCACAATTACCCGTTACCTCTTCCTTCTTCCTTCTTCCTTCTTCCTTCTTCCTTCTTCCTTCTTCCTTCGCAATTAATAAAACATCAAGCGGCGCAAAGTAAATGACAGCACTGCGATCGCACAAACTACCGCCAATTGTCCCGGCAGGGGATAAACCGAATATTTAAGAATCTCATCGAATAAAGGTGTTTTTTTTGCCGGAGGCAGCCAGTAAGTAAAAATTAGATAAATTAAGCCGATCGCGTGAACAGTGAACAAACCGCACAAACAGCTAAAAGCCATAGATTCCAGCCGCGAAGCCACCTTAAAAGCCACCCAGCCGCACACCCAAGCACCAGGCACAAAACCCAGCAAATACCCAAAACTCGCTTCTTTGAGATAGCCGATGCCGCCGCCTTGAGAAAAAACTGGCCACAAAGTTAATCCTAATGCCAAATAGGCAATTTGCGAGAGAGCCGCAGCATTTTTCCCCCCCATACAGCCTACTAGCAAGACGGCTCCAATTTGATAGGTAACACCTAAAGAGTAGGCCTGAAGTCCTCGATCGTCCCACAACCCAATCGGAATTGTGACAGATGCAGGCAAAAAAGTGCCTCCTATCGTCAGGAGCAAACCAATAACAGCCCAGATTAGTTCAATAGGAGCAGGCATTATAGCAGAAGAAAGAAGGAAGACAGAAGTTGCAATCGACCGTTTATGTTTGTGCAATTAAGAACGTCCTAACCGTCAGGGCGGTTGCTATATCATCAAACAGCATTCGTCAGAATGTATTTGTCAGATGCAAGCTTCAATGCCTGCAGCTTTTAAATTCTTAATACTAGCACTACTGTCAAAACAACCACCATTGTATGGTTTTCTGGTTCTCAAGCCTGGATCTTGTGATAATTTAATGAGGACTTTTCCGCGATCGGGCGATCGAATGCTGGTTTCCGTACCACTTTATCTTGCCTTTATCATATAAAATCACACTTGTCAAGCTCATAAATAACATTAATAATATTAATTAATATTAAATGGTGATTAAGTGTAAAGATTCTTAACCTAACCTTTACTTTTGCGCGCTATGCTGATGCGGGACACCCATATAACGATCGCAGATTTTTTATACCTATGCTTTTTCGTCTCAACTTGATTAATCCAAAGCGTCTGACTACAGCAATTACCGTAATGGCGATCGCCCTCAGTGTAGCAGCTTGCCGCAGTGAGAGCCCAAACGCGAGCAGCAGCCCCAGCCCCGGCGACACCGCAGCATCACCCGGCGCTTCCCCCGTTGCAGCCACCGGCACAGCGGAAAACACCAAACTCGCCCTAGCCTCAGACGTAGCCATCACCGCAGCCGGCGCCTCATTCCCCGCCCCTCTGTACCAGCGTTGGTTTCAAGACTTCAACAAAATCAACCCCAAAGTACAAATTAACTATCAATCAGTAGGCAGCGGCGCCGGAGTCGAACAATTTACCAAAGGCACAGTAGACTTTGGGGCCAGCGACACCGCCATGAAAGACGACGAAATCGCCAAAGTTCCAGCAGACAAAGGCGTGATCTTGCTGCCCATGACAGCCGGCAGTATCGTCATGGGCTACAATTTACCAGACTTAACCGAACCATTGAAACTGCCACGGGATGTTTACGCAGATATCTTCGCCGGTAAAATTACCAACTGGAACGATCCCAGAATAGCAGCCGCCAACCCGGGCGCTAAATTGCCAGCAGACCAAGCCATCACAGTTGTCCACCGTTCCGACGGCAGCGGTACCACCGCCGTCTTCACCAAACACCTGAGTACTATCAGCCCCGACTGGAAAAGTTCAGTAGGCGACGGCAAAACCGTACAGTGGCCCACAACTGGTACTTTTCTCGGTGCAAAAGGCAACGAAGGCGTCACAGCCCAAGTCCTGCAAACCGTCGGCAGCATCGGCTACGTAGAATACGGCTACGCCAAAAACAACAATCTCAAATTTGCATCTTTGGAAAACAAAGCAGGCAGCTTTGTCGCACCTACCGACGAATCAGCTTCTCAAGCTTTAGCAACTGTGCCCATGCCGGAAAACCTGCGAGCATTTATCGAAGACCCCGAAGGCGCTCAATCCTATCCAATTGTCACCTACACTTGGATGCTCGTACCCAAAACAGTTGCTGACCCCAACAAAGCTAAAGCAATCGAGGCGATGGTTGAATACGGCTTAACTGAAGGTCAAAAAGTTAGTTCCGAATTGGGCTACGTTCCTCTGCCCCAAAACGTTAAAGAAAAAGTAGCCGCGGCCGCTGACGGCATCAGCGCAGATTACAAGATTGAGGTGGCCCAATAGTAAGTGTTGACTGTTGACTGTTGACTGTTGACTGTTGACTGTTGTCCGTTGTCAGAGGGAAAAAAGCCCTTCGGCATTGCGTGTGCGGGTAAAAACCAGGAAGAACGAAGAGAGATATTTCTGTGGGGCGGGCTTTACCAGAAATATTTGTTAAAAAGTCAGGGGATTAATAAATCCGCCCCTCTTCTATGTAACAATCGGTGCATCTGTGTAGGGGCGGGTTTCACCAACCATAATTGCCTAAAATCAATAATCTGATAAACCCGCCCCCGCTTGGCCGCCAAATCGCCATCTACCTCTTTCAAAATACAAGGGGCGGGTTTTACCAGAAATATTTGTTGAAAAGTTAGGGGATGAATCAACCCGCCCCTATGTGATTTGATTTATGGTCTTTGTTTCTCCTTCCTTCTAGCTTTTTCTGAAACAGGCTATTTTCCGCTACTATATATTTGGTTTTTTTTTCTATGATTTCAGATAATCAGAGCACTCAATCAGAGAGCAGATCGCGCTCTGGGGCAGAAAAATCCTTAGACCAAGGCTTTATCTGGCTGACTCGGATTTTGGGAATAGGAGTTGGGGTAATTTTGCTGGTAATCGCGCTCACCGTTGCTTATAGGGCTTTACCTGCGATTCAACAGTACGGTTTGGGCTTTCTATTTGGCAGTAGCTGGAATCCGGTTAAAGAAGAGTACGGCGCGCTGCCGATGATTTACGGGACGATCGTCAGTTCGGCGATCGCGCTCCTAATTGCTGTACCATTAGGAGTAGGGACTGCAATCTTCTTGAGTGAAGATTTTTTGCCGCTGCCAGTGCGTACAGCTTTGGTTTTTTTAGTAGAACTTTTAGCTGCCATTCCCAGCGTAGTCTACGGTTTGTGGGGAATTGCTGTATTGATTCCCATTATTAGCAGCATCGGAAAGTTTCTCAACAGTAACTTCGGATGGCTGCCGATTTTTAGCACTCCGCCTGTGGGCCCGGGAATGTTACCAGCCGGAGTAATTTTGGGAATCATGACTCTGCCCATTATTACTGCTATCTCCCGCGACTCTTTGGCAAGTCTCCCGCCCGAATTGCGGCAAGCATCTCTAGGTTTAGGAGCTACTCGCTGGACAACAATTTTTAGAGTGCTCGTACCAGCGGCTTTTTCCGGCATTGTCGGCGGAATTATGCTCGGGCTTGGTCGCGCCATGGGAGAAACAATGGCTGCAACTCTGTTAATTGGCAATTCCAATCAGTTAAGTCTTTCAGTGCTAGCTCCGGCAAATACTATTGCTTCTTTGATGGCAAATCAGTTTGCGGAAGCCTCCGGGTTGCAAGTAGCAGCTCTGATGTACACGGGGCTAATTCTGTTTATTCTGACACTGATTGTTAATATTTTGGCAGAGTGGATTGTTTCTCAAGTCAGAGCGAAGTATAACTAAAAGTTTGCCGCAAATTCCCATACATTGTTGATTTATGTCAAATCTCTCATCGGAAGAGCGCAATCCTTTTGCCTCGAATCCCGGCAGCTTGAAGAAGGTTAAAGGCAGTCCGCAATCGCTGTTCAATATCGCGATGACGGTACTAGCAGGAGCCTGTTTAGCAATTAGTCTTTTGCCTTTGTTTGCAGTGCTTTCCTACGTCACCGTACAAGGTTTCAATCGCCTGAATTTAGACTTGTTTACCAAGCTCCCACCCCCGCCCGGACTATCGGGAGGCGGTATTGCTAATGCAATTCTCGGTACATTGATGACGGTAGGAATTGCTTCTTTAATTGCTGTTCCTTTTGGTGTATTGGCAGCCGTTTATTTGTCGGAATTTAGCAAAGGCTCAATCGCTCGCTGGGTGCGCTTTGCTACTAATGTGCTCAGCGGCGTTCCTTCGATTATTGCCGGGGTATTTGCCTACGGTTTGTTCGTGGTAAATATGGGAGGTTTTTCGGCAATTGCAGGGGGCGCGGCGCTGGCCGTGCTGATGTTGCCCACGATTGTGCGGACTACTGACGAAGCTCTACAAATCGTCCCGCAAGATATTAGATGGGCGTCGGTTGGTGTGGGTGCTTCTAATTATCAGACGGTTTTGCAGGTGGTTTTGCCTGCGGCAATTCCGGCTATTTTAACGGGTGTGACGCTGGCAATTGCTCGCGCTGCTGGAGAAACTGCTCCTTTGATTTTCACGGCGCTGAATTCGCCTTTTTGGCCGGGAGGATTTGATAAGCCAACTCCGAGTCTTTCGGTTTTGGTGTACAACTTTGCAACGGTTCCTTTTAAGGCACAGAAAGAATTGGCTTGGGCGGCATCTTTGATTTTGGTGATGATGGTTTTGCTGACGAGTATTCTTTCTCGCTGGGCTACTCACAAAAAAGTGTATTGAGTGTATTGAAGGAAGAAGAGCCTTCGACTTGGCGAACGGGTAAAAAGAAGGAAGAAGGAAGAAGGAAGATTTTCCCCATCTCCAACTTTCGCACTCTCATCTTCTCCTTATTTTGTAAAATTCGATTGGATAGTTAGCTGTATGATGATGGATTTAGACAAGCAAGCGGAAACAGTTTTACGGACAGAAAATATCAATATTTTTTACGGCGGTTTTCACGCGGTTAAAAATGTTTCAATGGAGATTCCTAAAAATCGCATTACTGCCTTGATTGGGCCGTCGGGCTGCGGTAAAAGTACAATTCTGCGATGTTTTAACCGCCTCAACGATTTAGTTAGCGGTTTTCGTTTAGAGGGTAGAATTGATTACCAGGGTCAAAATCTTTACGATCCTGATATTGATGCTGTGGAGGTGCGCCGCAAGATTGGGATGGTGTTTCAAAAGCCGAATCCTTTCCCGAAGTCGATTTATGACAACATTGCTTACGGTGCGAGGGTCAACAATTATAAGGGGGATATGGATGAGCTGGTGGAAAAATCGCTCAGCCAAGCTTATTTGTGGGATGAGGTGAAGGATAAGTTGAAGCAAAGCGGTTTTTCTCTTTCGGGTGGCCAGCAGCAGCGTTTGTGTATTGCTAGGGCGATCGCGATTAATCCTGATGTAGTGTTAATGGATGAACCTTGCGCTTCTCTTGACCCGATTTCTACGATTAAGATTGAGGAGTTGATGCGGGAACTCAAGGAGAAGTATACGATTGTGATCGTTACTCACAATATGCAGCAGGCTTCTCGGGTTTCTGACCTGACTGCTTTTTTCAATGCTAAACTTTCTGACGATGGGAAGCGGTTTGGCTATCTTGTGGAGTGTGATAAGACTGAGGTAATCTTCCAAAGTCCGAAAGAAGAGTCTACTTTGGATTATGTGAGTGGCCGTTTTGGTTGATTCCGCGACAGGTTTTAAGCTATCGCTACACAAACAAAGTCCCTTTCTAAGAGATTAAAAATATTTAATTTGCTGAGTCTGGTAGCGACAAAAAAAACCCCCTAAAGCTTTTGTGAATTTAGAATCCCGCTTTCTTGGAGAAAGCGGGATTTTGGATTTTATGATTAAAAGCTCGATCGCACTTTTTGCAGATACAAGCCACTGATTTTTGTGAAGAAATGCTCGAAGAGTTCACATTTTCTTCATCCAATACTTGAACAGGTTTTCTTTGACCATGTTTTGCCGCATAACTTCGAGCAAGTATTCCTGAGCTTGGTCTTGGCTTAACCTTTTGACTTCTTCGCGCAGCACTTGAAGTTTGAACTGCTGTTCCATGCTGAGGCTGGTTGTAGGCATATCCATAAATCGCTCCTCCAGTTTGCTGAGATTGATGCGAAATTGATCGGAATGACGTTTCGCAGGATTTGTTGTGTCTCCTACATTGTAAACTATCATAACATTCCCTTGACAATATGTCCAAAGTAGACATTTTGAGACTAATTTGTGTAGCAAAAGTACATCTAAGTGAGGGGAGCTTTATCATAAAAAGGCGTAAAGACAGGGAAGCCTAAGCCAAAGGAGCTAGTTCGTATGGATGCCATGGAGTTTTTTCAAAGCAGTGCTGGGGAGTGGCGTTCTCAGCGCAGCACTCACCATCTCGCTTTTCGTCAAGCGGAGATTGGGGATTCAAATATTCAGGTAACAGCCCTGGCTGCAGATGACGCGCGAGTGGCGGAGATTTGCAAGATGCACGAAGTCGATCCGAGCCGGGCTGCTGGGGGGGCTTTTGTAACCTGGCACGGCTCGATGGCGTGGGATAAGGATGATGAGAATCATAAAGGGTCTACGGTGTTCGCGATCGTCCCCGATCCTGAAAATCCCCGGCAGGGCTTGATGTTGCGGGAACGAGGCTATGCGGAAATTGTGCCGGTGGCTGGCCGTTTTGAGATGGATGACGAGGATGGGCTGCTGCTGATTACGGAATACGAGACGATGAGTTCGATCGAGCGTTTTTGGTTTGCTAATCCGAACGTGCGGATGCGGACGAGTACCGTAAAACGCTTTGGCGGTTTCAGCACATCGACTTTTTGTACCGAAATTCGGGTGCAACCAGACTCGGATGCAACATCAGAACCCGCAGCAGCTCAAGTACCCGCCAGCGAGTTTTATTCGGCTCTGGGCTGGTAATTTGTAAGCTCGTTCCCCAGCTCTTAAGCTCGTTCCCCCAGCTTTGCCTGGGAATGCTTGGCGGGAGCCGTTTGCCTCCTGTTTGACGAGCCAGAGCCTCGCCGAGCGACGTTCCTGCCCGCTTCCGGGGAACGAGCCTTCTTTCTGCCTAACTTCCCTCTCCCCTCTTCCTTCTCCCCTCTTCCTTCTCCCTTCTTCCCTCTTCCTTCTTCCTTCTTCCCTCTTCCTTCTTCCTTCTTCCCTCTTCCTTCTGCCTTCTTCCTTCGCCAAAGTCAACAAATGTTACAGATTGTTGCAAAAATTCAGGAAAATCAGATTTAGATTGCGGGAATCCCCTAATCTGTATGTTGGTTAGTTGTATCCGTTATGCTGGCAGCTCACGGTGTCAACTATTTCTGAAATTTGAGATAACGGAGATTTTAACGTGGCGCTACCTTTATTAAGCTACGCCCCCAAGAGCCAAAACCAGCGCGTTGCTGGTTTTGAAGTGGGGAGCGACGAGCAGCCGAGAATTTTCACAACTGAAAATGTGCTCTCGCCTGGAGACATGGACAATTTGATTTGGGCTGGATATCGCCAGATTTACAGCGAACACCAAATCCTCAAGAGCAACCGCCAAAAGTCTTTGGAGTCGCAACTCAAGTTCGGCCAAATTACTGTGCGGGACTTTATTCGCGGTTTGGCGACTTCTGCTCCTTTCCTAGAGCGGAATTACCAAACTAACAGCAACTATCGGTTTGTGGAAATGTGCGTGCAGCGCATTTTGGGCCGGGATGTGTACAGCGAGCGCGAAAAGATTGCTTGGTCGATCGTGGTAGCCAATAAGGGGCCTCAAGGCTTTATTGACGAGTTGGTCAATAGCGAAGAGTACCTGGAAAAGTTCGGCTATGACACAATACCTTACCAGCAGCGCCGAATTTTGCCTCAGCGAGTTGGAGGGGACACTCCTTTCAATTTGAAGACGCCCCGCTACAGCGAATACCACCGTTCGCAGCTTGGCTTCCCGCAAATCATCTGGCAGACAAGTGTCCGCCGTTTTGTTCCTCAAGAACAGCAGGCGAAGGCTGGCGATCCGTCGAACTATTTGGGTATGGCGCGCAATATGCCCATTCCTACTACTCCGCCGCCGCGCGTGCCTCTGGCTAATATCAATATCGACTCGATGGTTCCCCGTCGCCGGTAATTGATACTGCCCTGATGCAATTATTTGTGTCGGGCGATCAACTGAATCGATCGGCTTTTACGCTGAGAGAGTTTTGAGTCTTGAGTTTTGAGGTTTGAGTTTTTTGCTAAACTTGGAATCCAAAACTCGGGACTCATAATTTTTTGTCATTAGGAAGAAGGAAGAAGGAAGAAGGAAGAAGGAAGAAAAATAATTCGACCTTTTCCCATTGTTAACTCTAAGTACATAGGTGCATTTATGCAGCCGCAATATAACGAAGGTGCTGGAAAACCATTGCGTCGCCATGCTCAACAGCTTCGTAGCAAAGCCTTATACAGGTACGGTGCCGCAACAGGGTTGATGTTGTTGCCACTGCTGGTATACGCGGTAGCACCTTTTGCTCCTTTATTTTTGGTCGCGGCTCTTTTGATTGGGGCATTAATCGCCCTTCCGTTCATTGAGGACGGGAAAACGTTTTGGAAGTCGTCTCAGAGATTTGACCAAGGCGCGTGTGGTGAAGAAAAGATTCAGCAAGTTTTGGAGTCCCTAATCCAATCTGGATGGATAGCTGAGTACAATTTAAGATTGCCGCAAGTAGGCGATATCGATGTGTGGCTGCGATCGCCTAAAGGAGTCAATTTTATCCTTGATGTGAAGTCTCACTCAACGGTAGTTCTGTTGGATGGGGATGTGCTCAAGCGTCAATCTTACGGGAAATTGAGAGATTTTGAGAAAGATTTTCTGGCACAGATTGCCAAAGAAGTTACGGCTATCAAAAAAGCTAAGAAGTTAACCAAGGTCACTCCAGTAGTTGTATTTAGTGATGCCAAAGTGAGTTTTAGCAACAAAAAGAAGATTAGGGGTGCTTACGTCATGGAACTGGGCAATCTGGTGTCAGGGTTGCAAGAACTCGATCGCACCTAGAGGAGTAGATAAAAGTGGGGGAAATGAGAACAACGCCTACATCGATATGTTGGACATCAACAAATTTGCACAGAGCCGTACCATCCCAGACTTGCACTAGCATCAAAGTGACACTTGTGCTATAAAAAACAGTTAAGGTAAAAACAATATCCTGGAGGGAATCTTGAACAAAGCACTCAAGGTAGATAAAATTCTCAACGCCTGGTTAGAGTATATCGCTTTGGATGATTATAGTAAAGCAGCCGTTTCACCAGATGCAGCTAAGTTGCGCGGTATAGAACTACAAGGTAATCGTGTATTCATCGAGCAAACTACCTTTTTAGAAATCCAAAAAAACGTTAACACAGGACAATCAGGTCAACAGGAGACTGCGTGGGCATTGTCATTTCCCCTAATTCGTACTCAAGACGAAGACAAACAAAAATATTATCTTCGTCCTCTATTTAGCTTGGATGTGACATCCATCCTTAAAGGAAGATACCAAGCAGAAGGGTGGAACATCGACGACCTCAAATTGGCAGAGGCAGGAGAAAATTTAGCTCAGTTTTTTAATCTTGATGACGAAGAACGGGAGCAATTAAAAATTCAAGACGGACTTAGGCACTTGCTCAATAGTAAGTTCGGTTTAGACTTTGAAGAAACTTATGAAACCTGGATAAAAGTAGTCGCTCTACCTCGCTCATACCAGATTAAAGATATTAAACGACAACCATACTTGTTCGAGTTTCAGGGAAATGGATTTTCTAAGAATCTCAAAAAAGATCTGGAAAAAATCAAGACTAGCTCAAGATATTGGTTGAAACAACGTCATCCAGCCTATGAATACTTATTTGGTGAACCGACACAGCCAGAAGAGGAAGATACCTATTTCGGTGCTTTTCCAACCGATCCACCGACCACCTCACAATTAGAAGTATTGAAGCAGGCAAAATCCCAACCTATGACTGCTGTTCAAGGGCCACCCGGTTCTGGGAAAACAACTCTGATTGTGCATTTAATTGCCCAGCAAGTTGTGAAACGCGCACTCCGGTTGATTGAAACAGGTGAGGACATTAATAACTTAACAATTGTCAGTAGTACCAACAATAAAGCAGTAGATAATGTTATCGAAAAGCTGAAGCAGGAGGGAGGAGAGCGTCTCTTTTATTTAGAGGGCGGAAATAAAAGAGAAAAAATTGAAAAGTTTGCTAAAAATCAGCTCAAAGATTCACTGGATTATTTAGAAAAAGGTGTTTTTGAGGAAGCTCGTTTAGCCTCTCTAGCTCAGGAGATTACAATAATTAAGGATGAGCTATCAGAACAGCAAAATAACTATCTACAACTGCGCCACCAACGTGACGACGATAATCAACGAAAACCTTATCTTCTAGAAAAGTTACAGGCACTTAAAATTAAACTGGAAACCGAAAATACCGCTCTAACTCAGCTTGAAAGGCGAGCAGAAGAACTGGCAGACTATGCACAGATTCCTATAGATTGTTATGAAAGAATTCGGGTCAGATTTGATACGGCTCTGTCGCGATTATCCGAAGGCATATTACCTTGGTGGAAAAGATTGTGGCTTTGGTTTACTCGTAGCACAGAAAAAAATGTATTGGGCAAGCTGAAGCAAGCTTGTGAATCAGATATACTGCAAACGTTAAACCACCCAAATACCTCTTTTCGCTTGGAAGCTCCTGGAAGTCGCAGTGTCCTAGTTGAAAATTTGCATTTTGTTCGGCGAGCGCTAGACTTAGCTAGAGAGTTACAAACGGTTCAATCTAACCAAATAGAAACTTCTGAAAATATAGTCATTTTAGAGAAAGAGTCCGAGCAATATCTTAGAGAATTAACTGCTTTAAACAACAGATTAGATGTTGTAATAGACGATTTTTACACCTTCCATAAGCGTTACCATGAAGAACACAAAAGTTTATTTGAACTATCGTGGCAATTTCTTAATCAAGAAGCACTGCGACGTAAGGAGAATGTAAAACAGGCGTTGACCCTCTATTCCAATTTTGGCGTTGCTGATTCACGGTATGAATAAACTTTTCGCTTGATGTTACCAAACTCACTCTACTTGGCTTATAACCATTCCGAAAACTTGAATTCATACTTGTATTCAGCAACGCCCCAATTTTCTGTCATACCATCCTCAAGCTTGGCAAAATTTGTCTGGCAATCTGGATGAGAATATGAAAGCGTTGAGTTTGATATTTCCTGTCATCACCTGCACGTTGCTTTCAGTAAGTAATATGCTGCCGCATATCGAGGAATGTGTTGACTGTGCAATAATAGACGAAGCTGGAATGATACCGCAGCATCAGACATTTCCTTTACTGGTGCGATCTCGCAAGGCTATTATTGTAGGCGATCCGCTTCAAATTGAGCCTATAATCACTCTGAGTAACCAGAGACGCGAGGACTACTGTCAGACAGCATTTCTTAACAAAGGGTTAACTGAAAATGATTATCTTCGTTACAGTCCCGAAAAGATAGATAAGGCGACTACCTATCATCGCGCCGCCGGAGCAACTGGAGAAGATGGCAATACAGGTAATGGGATTCGTTTGATGGAGCATTACCGCTGCCAACCTAGTATTATTGAATATTGCAATAATATTGCTCGATATGGATTAGAGGTAAAGACACAACCAAGAGTCTCACCATTGAAAACAAACTTAATTGCTCACCATGTTGAGGGAAATATTGAGGGGAATGTAAATCAGCAAGAAGTTACTGCGATACGTGAGTTAATTCCGCGCCTTTTGAATCAAGGTTATTCCCTTGCAGACATTAGTATAATTTCACCCTTTAAAGTTCATGCTGATGCTTTGAGGAATGATTTACGTAGTAGAAGAAATTTTCCGGGATTTCAGAAAGATGATATTGGGACTATTCATCGTTTTCAAGGTTCGCAGAAGCGAGTAATAATTCTATCCACAAAAGTATGCCGCTCGCAGGATAACTTTAGTTTTATTAACAGAAAACTCAACCTTCTTAATGTAGCTGTATCTAGAGCCGAAGAACTTTTTATTTTGGTCGGCAACCTTTATCGACTGGAGAAAGCAGGGGGCTATACCGATCTGCTTGTCAAACATATTCAAAAAAATGGATTGGTTTTCGATTATAAATCTAAATCTGACTTAGAAAATCCTTATAAAGACTCTGCTATTGATATTCCTATAGTTTCTAATTGCCAGCATTTGGAGTATTTTAATAGAGCTATTCAGGAAGTAGAACAAGAACTGATAGTAGTAACTCCTTGGATTCGAGGAGACGAACCCAAACAATTTGCTGATAATATTGTTTCAGCCTTGGAAAGAGGTGTTCAGGTGAAAGTAGTTTACGGATATGTCAATCCGGCTCGTGAAAGTTATGCAAACAATGATGATAATGATGCTGAATCTGAGAAACTTCTGAGGGATTTATTTACTTCATATCCCAAGTCGTGCCTCAGTCGTTCGCGCAGCGAAGGAACAAATCAAAGAATTTTGTTATGGGATAATAAATTGGCAGTAGTAGGCAGTTGGGACTGGCTTTCTCACCGATATCGAGATAAGTGTGATAAGTGTGATAAATCACTAATGAATCCAGACGCTCAAATACGTGAGGAGACGAGTGTTTTGGTTTCTGATCCCTTAAGCCTTGCATTATTGAAGGAAAATATAGCTGGACTCATGCAAGAAGAGTCGTAACCATTTAACAATGGACTTTAGACTTTATACAAAAGAGCAGACAACTCGAAAGCCAATATTTTTATTACTGCTACTGGGATTACCAAGAAAACGAGATGCAGAACGGCATATGTTGGGAGGCGAATTCCACGAACCACCGCGCAATATTCGACCTTCTTCATTTCCATTAATCAGCCACATACTGCCATCAGATGGTGCTTCCTGATAGTTGTTGTGGTAATAGTCAGCACACCAATCCCAGACATTACCGTGCATATCGTGTAGTCCGAAGGTATTAGCTGAAAAAATATCAACTTCGCTTGTTTCTTGACGATAAATTCCCTTGGGTCCATTCCGATAAGTTCTTTTATAAAAACAAGCTTTTGTATTTTTATCCTGTCCGCAATAGTTGGCTAGTTCTGTTGTAATGGTTGCACCAAAATGAAATGGGGTTGTGGTTTGGGCGCGACAGGCGTATTCCCATTCGGCTTCGGTTGGTAAACGATAAAATCGTCTTGTTTTCTGCGACAGTCGATCGCAAAACTCCTCAGCATCATACCAAGAAACTCGCTCAATGGGTCGATTATCCCCTTTAAAGCAGGATGGATCGGGGTCGAGGTCATGCTTGATTTTTGGTCGGGATGCGATCGCTCTCCACTGTGCCTGAGTGATGGGATACTTACCCATAAAGAAGGGTTTTACATTAACTAGATGTCGGGGACGTTCATCCTCGCGGGATTCAAGTTCTTCTTGGGTCGCTCCCATTGTAAATTTACCACCTGGGATGGAAACCATTTCCAGCTTAACAGCATCGTCCAAAATTTCTACAAAGTATTGTGCCTGTTTGTGGCAAGGTTTAGTTTCTCGCCCTTGAGCATCCACAGTTACCACTTCAAACTCAAAAGTTGTGGTGTCTGGAATTAATGATATTGGTGGGTTTGCTGAGAAATTTGTTGCCAAATCATCGTTTGCTTGGGGGAGTTTCTCTGGTTCCCTAAAATGGGTTGGAAGATAATCATCTCTATCACCCTCCCAATTATAAGTGTAAATAGTTGGCTGTTGTTGTTTACCTAAGCTGGTAACTTGTTGCTTTACTTTCTTAGCAATTATCTCCATATTTGGAGGCCAATATTCCAAAGATTCCTTTTTCAAGGCATCTATCACAGACTGAGAAAAATACCCTGTTTTTTCTTGAGGGTTGACTTTGGCTTTTTCCCCCTCCCTAGTGGCAAAGAAAACAAATTTTCGACTGTCCTCCCTCGAAGGACTGCTAGAAAAGCCTTTACCATTCAACTTTTTGGGAAGTTCTTTTAACTCTGGGAAGTTCGCACAGGTATCAACAATGCAAATATGATTCCGTATTTTAAAGCGATCGGACTGTAATAAAAGAAACAAAGAATCTAAATTTAGGTTGCGCCAGTTCTGCGAAGTCATATCTGCACATAGCAGTCTGCGTTCTCTTTCTACAGTCAGCAAGCCATGTCCTGCCCAAAAAATAAAAAGTAAATCCCCTGTCTTTTGAGACAAATCATTCTCAATTATTTCAGATAAATTATGTTCTGTTGCTTCCTGTACTTTTAAGTCGGATTGCTGAACTAAGTGATTATTTTCTTCTAGCGGTGACAAGCATAACCGGATATTGTCTTTCAGCACTTTTCTACTACACAGCCATTCTGCAAACTTGAGAGCATCATTAGCAGGCCCGCCGCCGTTCCCTACGTTCCAACGAGTATCACTGTATTTCTCGATACCCACAACCAAGCCGTAAGTCCGCTCTGGTTTAGCAATTATCTGGATCATGGCAGTCTGGGAATAATCGCTTTCCATGTTGCAGGATTTTCCCAGTAAGCGCTGTGCGATCGCGGAAACGTTTGTTTGCTATCTACCAACACATCCTGCACTTTATTCGGGAACACATTAGCACCAACGTAACTGAGAAAATCCCGTAAATCGTATATATTCAGCCAAGCTGGGAAATGCTCTGGTAGCGGTTCACCAAATTCTAAACTGTGTAGCGCATTAATCTCATATAAAAATGGTGCTTGGGAACCAACTGTCAATAATAGCGCCACTTTCTCCAAGTGTTCTTTGACGAGCAAATCAACGCAAGCAATTCCTCCCAAGCTATGAGCTAGTAAGACTACTGGTGGTTCAGCTTGCTCAATAATTTCTCGGATAAATTGGCGAATTTTTTCTCCTCGACTCTGATAAAGCAAGATATCGCAAGGAAAGGGTGAAATTGCGTCTGTAATGCTGCCGCGCTTGCGCTTTATAGCCAACGTTGTTGGATGCGCTAGCAAAGAAAGAGCGTTCCACACCCAACCTCCCAATCCCAACTCCGCTTCTCCCAAAGCACAACTGAGCGTTTCTACCACTTTATCCCGCAAGTCAGCATTGGTGAGAATTGACGGATATTTCTGCTGTTGTTCACAGTAAAACATTGCCTGAGCGACAATCGCTCTTGCTATAGCATCACAATACTCACTTAAGGAGTCTGATGCTTTTTGCAAAGCTTCATGATAGGCTTCACTGCGAATAACTGTTTGTAGTGCTTCATCAAACACCAAAGCAATTCCCGCCTCAACCAAAAGCGCTTGCAGTTCGGGTGAAGGCTCAAATCTTTGCAACCTAGAGTCTAATTCATCACTGGGTTGTTCTGCAAAAGGATTAGCAAAACCTTCTTCACTCGGTTTCAGTGACAATAACTGTAATTCATAGAGGGGCTCACAGTATAGCTGTTCCCACAGCAAAATCTCCTTATCTTCCTCCTCTTCCGACAGCGCTAGTGTCGCATCATACAAAGGTATAGATGCCCCTTGAGCATTTAACTTGGTTCCCAACTTTTCGCCCCACAAACAAGGGACGACTTTGATATCGGGACGTTGGATAGCAAGCTTTTTTTGAATTAGCGCAAAATTCTCCTCGTATTGAGTTGGTCGTACCCCTGTGCCATGTACAAATACAAGAGTTGTCATTGTTTTACAGATACTCAAAGGGATTCTATACCACTTTAGGGTTGCTTATCAAAAAAGTAAAGATTCTGCTCCCGTTATAGCAGCAGATAGAGGCAGATGAGGACAAAAATCGGATCAAGGCTCTACAAGCGTCTGATGGCGACTTGCCCTACAAGCTTTGGTGACTGCTATACCAATTATCAAATATTTGCTCGCAATCGCAATATTTTCAACAAAGTGTTGAATTGATCTGGCAAAGGTGCCATCGCCTCTATTAATTCTCCTGTTACGGGATGCTGCAATGTCAGCCGCCATGCGTGGAGGGCTTGTCCGGTTAAATTGACGCCGATAGAACGGTTGGAACTGTACATCGGGTCGCCCACAATCGGATGTTTTATTTCGGCTGTATGCACGCGAATTTGATGAGTGCGGCCGGTTTCTAATTGATAGTGCATTAAGCAATAGTTGCCGATTCTTTCTTTGATTGTCCAGTGAGTAACTGCGGGGCGACCGCCTTTTTCTACTGGTACTACTGCCATTTTTTTGCGGTCTGTGGGATGCCGTCCGATGGGTAGGTCTATTGTGCCTGTTTCGGTGTTGGGAGCGCCGTAAACTATGCCTAAATATTCGCGGCGGGCGGTTTTGGTTTTGAGTTGGGCTTGCAGGTGTTGGTGGGCTATGTCGGTTTTGGCGATCGCGATCGCACCTGTTGTATCTTTGTCTAATCTGTGGACGATTCCCGGCCGCTGAACTCCGCCTATTTCTGCTAGGGGACAGTGGGCTAACAGGGCGTTGACTAATGTACCGTCTTGGTGTCCGGCGGCTGGGTGGACGACTAATCCGGCTGGTTTGTTGATGATAATTAGGCTGTCGTCTTCGTAGAGAATGTCGAGGGGAATTGCTTCGGGCTGCAAGTTTGTGGCTTGGATTTCAGGTAGGATAATTTGGATGCGATCGCCCGTTTTTACTGATATTTTTTTCGAGGTGCAGGTTTCGTCGTTGACTTTGACGTTGCCTTGTGATATGAGAGTTTGGATTCGCGATCGGGATAAGTCCGGTATCTGGTTTGACAGCCAAATATCTAATCGCTGATTGACATTACTGCGATCGAATTCCTCTGTATTTTCTACTGTGTAAATCTGTGCCGCAGTGTCTGTTTCTATCATTTACTTTTTACTATTTTTTGCCAAGTGTGTAAAGCAAATATCTTAATCATAACATCTGTGAGTTCGTTCGCGATCGCACCGGTACGTCGAAACCCCGGTTTTTTCACAGTATTACTTCCTTTGGGCCCGCAGACTGGGTAAAAAACCCGGTTTCTTTGGTCGGAGTGGTTAAGTCGTTTGAGTATAATCGTCAATTTTATCGACAATTATCGCAGTGGCCGCAGCGCATTGATGTAGCTTCCTTGGTAAAACCAAAAGCTTGCAGCAAAAATTGCCACCTGCACTCTCGATGTTTGAGATATTTTGCCATTTCTTCCGCTGCGCTAAAACTTAATTTTTCCGCTTTTCGCTGTGGAGATTTATTGATCACATAATTAAAAGGATCTTGCCATGTTAATTGTCCGCTGCTGTGCAAGATTGAAAGGGCGAGATCGCTTTCGGGAAATTCACGGGAAACTGCTTCTATATCGCCTTTAACTGGCAGTTTTTTCGCCAATTGCTGAGCTTCTCGGTATTGCGATCGCAATTTATCTTGAAAAAATTGCCCTCTTTGTTTATCTTCAGGATAAAGCAAACCCGTAGGTTCGCTAATCAATGTCAGGGCGATCGCCGATTTGCCGTCGCGTCCGCCTCTACCAATTTCCTGAATGTATTCCGATAATAGCAAAGGTGCTTGAAAGTGAACAACCCACCGAACGTCGGGCTTGTTAATTCCCATCCCGAATGCTGACGTACAAGTCACGAATTTAAGCTCATTGTTCAGCCAAGCTGTTTCTATTTTTCGTCGTGATTCTGGACTTAAACCTGCATGATATGCTGCTGTTTCATAACCTGCTTCTTTCAACAAATCCGCCAAATTTTCGCTATCTTTTCTAGTGCGGACATAGACTAAACCTGCTTGTTTTTGTCGCTCTTTGATAAAATTTAATAATTGCTGCTTGCGTCCTCTCGGCGTCCAGACAGTCTGCACTTGCAGGTGCAGGTTAGAACGGTAGGGACTTAGCAGAAAGGCTTCTGGTTTTCGCAGTTGCAATACATTTTTGATTGTCTGCTGTGCTTCCGGGTTGGCGGTAGCGGTGAAAGCGGCGATCGCAATTTTACTGTTTGCTGGTTTAGCTTTCAACAAAGCAGGCCGCACTGTTCCCAAACGGCGGTAAGCTGGTCGAAAAGTATCACCCCACTGCACTAAACAGTGAGCTTCATCTAATATTAAACCGTTGATTTGGATGTGCGGCTGACTGATAATTTCCCAAACAGGTTTGCTGAGTAATGTTTCGGGAGACAGGTACAGCAATCTTAATTTGTTTTGTTGCAGCGACTGCATAGTTTGTCGGCGCTGCGCTGTTGGCAATTGACTGTGGAGGAGGGAAGCGGGCAGATTGCGATCGCGCAATTCTTGCACTTGATTTTCCATCAGTGCGACTAACGGCGAAACAACCAAAGTTAAGCCTGTTTGCAACAAAGCTGGCAGTTGAAAGCAGATTGATTTGCCACCACCTGTCGGCATAATTATAATTGTATCTTTTCCGGCTAATAAACTACCGACGATTTCTCCTTGGGGTGGTCGAAAGTCGTCGTATCCCCAGATTTTTTGGAAGGCGGCGCGGGCTTGATTTAATGATATTGGTTCTGGTTGGTATTTCATTTGATTTATCCCCAAATCAGACGTAAGGTGAGCAGTGCGTGCCCTACATAATTAGTGAATCTGAGGCCGTAGGGTGGGTCAGCAACAATACGATCTCTATTTAGCGAAGATTGTACAACTGACGCACCCTACAATAACTATTCTTAAAATTATCTGCGTTTATCTGTGTTTATCTGCCTTATATCTGCGGTTGACCGGCCCTATCAAAGATTTATGTAATTGCTCGTCTATTTTAGATTTTGAGTTTTGGATTTGAGACGATCGTCCATTCTAGAACCCTGCGAATCCCCGAATATCTTCAGCAATCCAAAATCCAAAATCCAAAATCTAAAATCCCCTAAGATTGAGCGTCTCGGCGGCCGAGTTCGTAAACGCCGCCGCCAATACAGGCGATCGTACCCATAGATACCGCCCAACCAGTACCCAGAGACAATTCAACGCCCCAATTGCACAATCCGCCCACAATCAAAAATGGCAAAATGCTCAACAGCGAAGCGTAAAAGGCATTTTGAGCTTCTCTCGCTTGGCGGGTTCTTTCAAACTCGGCTTCCGAGGTGTAGAGGGATCTCTCGGCAAAATTCATCCAGCGGTTGAGTTGCAGGATTACCCATTCTGTCAGGGGGGACAGGCCCCAGTACAGGGCCAAAGACCACAAGGACGCACCGGCTATCGCAGTTGCGTCTATGGCAAAACTAAAGGGAAAAATTTCAGTAAGCATTGCTTGATGTTTGTGATGAATTTGAGATTTTGGATGTTATCCAAAATCTCCGAACTTAACTATAGTGTCAAGCAAAAGCTCGATCGAATTCAACCGCAGCAGCAATTCCTCGGCCAATTTTTTTTTATCACCCTTGGGCATTTACCCGGAAGCCTTGACACGGGTTTTGGATGGAGTAAGATACACGTTGTTATTAAACTGATTCGCGATCGCGGGTAGAGCTCAAAGCCAATCTTGCAGCGAATTGGCATAACTTACCATCTTGCACCTCAGAAACTGGCTCTCCGGCCCACCCCACAAAGAATGATTTTTTTGTGGGGTAGGCCGGAAAGCCCGACCCTGAAAGCTTTATTGACATTGGTGCAAGATGTGAGCCTAACAGACAACGCACACTCGCACACACATTTAACTTTGAGCCGTGAAAAAAATCCTGCAAAACTCTAGAGGCCCGCTGACGGCAAAACGCTTTTTTCGTCTCAGACAGATGCTGCTGCTGGCACTTTCGATCGGCATTGTTTTGATCAGCCCTTATTTACAGCAGCAGGTGGTCAAAGCTCAGTCAGGCTTACCAAACAGAGTAGCGACGGGTAATTTGTGGCAAGAAGCTTCTTTTCCAGTCGAAAACTTTGAAACATACACTTCCGCCTTCGGCCCCCGTGGCGGGGATTTTCATTACGGTTTGGACTTGGCCGCCCCGGAAGGCAGCTATATCCGCAATTGGTGGGGCGGGCAAATTGTGGAAGTTTGGGAAGATGGCCGGTGCGGCACTGGTATGGTGGTGCGATCGGGAAATTGGGAACACATCTACTGTCACCTCAGAGGCCGAGTGCTAACGGCTAACGGCGGGCGTTATTATACCGATAGCGAAGGTACCGTGCAAATTTGGCAGGGTCAAACTGTGCCTGCGGGTGCGAGAATTGCCAGAGTTGGGATGACGGGCCGCACGAGTGGGCCTCACTTGCACTGGGGATTGAAGTACGGCGGCCGCTGGGTAGACCCGGCTTTGGTACTTCGGGAAATGTACGCGCAACAATCTTAATTTCTCATTAGTTAGTAGTGATAGCAATCCTCGCATCATTTGTTAATTTCTTACTCCCTCCCCTTCGTAAGGGGAGGGTTGGGGTGGGGTAAAAATTTACGACTCCTGCAAGGATTGCTATAGTAGTCATTAGTAATTAGTTAAAAGTCATTTTTTTGGGTTTGTAGTAAGGACTAAAGTCCTTATTTTTTGGAGAATGAGGAATAAAGTCCTCACTACAAACTTGAATAACTAATGACTAATGACCAATGACTAATGACTCTTTACGTTGGTGCCAACTCTTTTTTGGTCAACTGGGTGTACCGCTCGACAATTTGGCGGAATTCGTCGCCGTCGATCGTTTCTTCATCCAACAGCGCTTCTACAAGTTTGTCTACCAAAGCCCGATTTTCGCGGATAATCCGGCGAGCTTCTTCGTAGCACTCACAGGCAATTTCCCGGACTTGGCGATCGATCTTGATTGCCATGTCTTCGGAATACTCGGATCGCGAATTCCAGTTCTGGCCCAAAAACACCTCATTGTTCGGACTTTCCAAAGCCACAGGCCCCAAATCCGACATTCCGTAAAGCGTTACCATCTCCCTCGCGAGACTGCTAACTTTTCTGAGATCGCTACCAGCACCGGTGTCGATTTCAGCATCGCCATAAATTTCGGCCTCCGCCGCTCGTCCCCCCAAAGCTACTTTAATTCGGTTTAACAGCAAAGCCCGACTCCTTAAACCTTCGCTGTCGAGCATTTCGTCGTCGAGTACAAAGCTAGTAAAGCCTTCGATGCCGCCGGAACGGGGAATAATCGTTACTTTTTCCACCGGGTCAGCATTTTTGAGCATGGTCGCGACTAGGGCGTGTCCGACTTCGTGGTATGCTGTCATCCACTTTTTCTTGCTGTCCAGCAGCGGGTTGAGGGTAAGCCCGATCGTGATCCGGTCGATCGCGTCGTGAACTTCTAGGTTAGTAATCGTGTCTTTGCGACGCCTCGCTGTGAGAATAGCTGCTTCGTTGAGCAAGTTTGCCAAGTCGGCGCCGGAAAAGCCGGGAGTGCGGCGGGCGATCGTGTCTAGGGCAACTTCTGGGTCGAGTTTTTTGTTGCGCGCGTGAACTTGCAAAATCCCCAAACGCCCTTTGTAACTGGGTAAATCTACCGTTACTTGGCGATCGAACCTGCCGGGCCGCAGCAGGGCGGTATCGAGCACGTCGGGCCGGTTAGTAGCTGCAATCACAATCACGCCGCTGTTACCCTCAAAGCCGTCCATCTCTGTCAGCAACTGGTTGAGAGTTTGTTCGCGTTCGTCGTTGCCGCCGCCGATACCGGCGCCGCGCTGCCTTCCTACGGCGTCTATTTCGTCGATGAAGACGATGCAGGGCGAATTTTCTTTAGCTTTGCGGAACAAGTCGCGGACGCGGGAGGCGCCGACTCCGACAAACATTTCGACAAATTCGGAACCGGAGATGCTGAAGAAGGGGACGGCTGCTTCGCCTGCGATGGCTTTTGCCAGCATTGTTTTGCCGGTTCCTGGAGGCCCGATTAACAGAACTCCTCTGGGAATTTTGGCGCCGATGGCGTTGAAGCGTTCGGGTTTTTTGAGGAAGGTTACGACTTCTTGCAGTTCTTCTTTAGCTTCTTCGATGCCTGCTACGTCGTCGAACATCACGCCGGTTTTGGCTTCCATTTGGAAACGAGCTCTGGATTTGCCGAAGTTCATGGCATTTCCTTGAGATTGGGTCGATCGGCGCAGGATGGCCATCAACACTGCCAACACTGCAAAAATCACTAGCAAGTTTACTACTAAACTGACTGCGGCGGCGTTGTCGGCTGTTTGTTTGACTTCAAAGTCAATCTTTTTGGCACGGATTTGCGAGTACAGTTCTCGGTTGTTGTAGTCGAACAGACTAACTGATTGGGTCTGATCGCTTTTTTGATTTTTTAGCCTAACCTTGGCAGTTTTTTGAGTTTCGTCTACTTCGATTTTACTGATTTGCCCTTTTTCTATGTTGTCGATCAGTTGGCTGTAACTCATGGTGTTTGGCGCGCTGTCGGCAAACACCGGGGTCGAGAGCAATATTCCTTGAGAAATCACCAAACTGCCCAGGATGCGCCAAAGATTCCGTCCTGGAATTGATTTTTTAGGATTCTGGCTCGACTTGTCTTTGTTTACAGCTAGATGCCCCAGCCATGCGTGTTTCCAAGAATTTTTCATATTGCTTTGCCCAATGTTGAAGACTGCCAAGATTGACCGCTTTTAGTTTGCTACGTTCATTTATTTTAACAAGATGGCGGGTGTTGGATGGGTTTATCTCTCGCGGGGATCTTAAGAGGGCCCTCAAAATAGCGGTTTGTGAACGATCCGAGTCTGTTTTCCCTTACCGGGCGAGCACTCACCCCTCCTACCCATAACCTTGTGTTCTTCCTTCTATTTTCTACATCGGAAACTTTACTTGACAGTTGCCGATCGAACTTGCTATGTTAATCATACTCGTAATGAGTACGTTTTAGTAAATCAGTTTTTGTTTTTAAGCTTTATGGTAAAAATTGTCGGCATTGGTGGAAGTTTGCGGGCTGGTTCATACAGCCAGTTAGCATTGAATGTGGCAGCAGAACGGGCGCAAGCCCTGGGCGCGGAAATTGAAATATTCGATTTGCGATCGCTCAATCTGCCATTCTGCAATGGTGAGAATGATTATATCGATTACCCCGATGTGGAAAAGCTGCAGAATGCGGTTAAGCAAGCCGACGCCTTGATTTTGGCAACGCCGGAGTATCACGGTAGCATCAGCGGTGCTCTCAAGAATGCCCTGGATTTGATGAGTTTTGAGCATTTGGACGGGAAAGTTGCGGGTGGGATTAGCGTTTTGGGAGGGCAAGTTAACAACAACGCACTCAACGATTTGCGCGTGATTTTGAGATGGGTGCACGCTTGGGTAATTCCCGAACAAATTGCGATCGGACAAGCTTGGAAAGCTTTTAGTCCTGATGGTAAATTGTTGGATGAAAAACTGTCTGAAAGGTTCGACGAATTTGCTCGGAGTTTGGTAGAAAATACGCGGAAATTGCGAGGAATTTCGTAATTTTATCTCATGACAAATGCAGTCCGAAACGCAACTGGCCTATTCTTCGGATGCGTCAGTTGCAATAATTGCTCGATTTGAAGAGGTTTTGTCTCTAGTAGAGTACCCGACAAGCTGTAATGTTAACAGTCAACAGTTAACAGTCAACAGTCAACTGAGTTAAAATGGCATATCGATCATGTCTCCGAAAGGATGGGGTACGTCGATCGGCATTCTTCCGGGTTTTGACTCATATTTGTCTATCCACTTTTTGGCCAATTCCAAAGCTTCCTCCTCAGTCTTGGCATTTTGGACGGCGACATGGCGGTTGCCGCGGCTATCCCAAACCTCGACGTAGAAGACTTTCTGGGATTGAATAATCCAACCTTTATAAGTGTCTGCTGGTTCCATAGTTAGAATCCTAAAATAATAGGGCGGGGAGTTCCAGTGGCGAGCTAATTGTAAATATTGCCCTGCATAAAATGAATTTTACGGGGGTTTCTATAGTATTTTTGGAAAAAAGTCAGTTTTACGGTTAACCTCATGACCCGACTCCTGAAGCAATTATTTAACTGGAGAAAATATCTCCAACCTTTGGCGGCGACGATCGCGATCGCCCTAATCGCATCCCAGATGGCAGTATTGCCGGCATTGGCCACTGGCGTTTACGAAATGCCCGTGTTGTCGGCTGGCGATCGAACTTGGGTGTTCGACAAAGGCGACGTGCTCAGCCGCAGCAGCGAAAGCAATATCAGCAGCGTGCTCGACAACCTGGAAAACAAAACAGGGAAACAAGTCAGGTTTGTCACCATCCACCGCTTAGACTACGGCGAAACGACTGCCACTTTCACCGACCAACTGTTTGAACAGTGGTTTCCCGAAAAAGAAGACCAGACTAATCAAATTTTACTCGTTCTCGACACTGTTACCAACAGCGCGGCAATTCGGACGGGGGAAGGGGTGAAATCCCTGCTACCCGATGAAATTGCCCAGAGTGTAGCTGGGGAAACCGTGCAAGTGCCGCTGCGGGAAGCCAATAAATACAACGAGGCATTTGCGGCTGCAAGTACGCGCATTGCAACTGTTTTGTCGGGCGAACCCGATCCGGGTCCTCCTGAAGTTGTTGACAACATTCAAGTTGAAGGCACGTTTAAAAAAGCTGAAGAAACAGACCAAGGCAATGCCACAGTTGTTGTGGTTGTGCTGTTGGTGTTGGCGACAGTGATTCCGATGGTGACTTATTTCTGGTATCAAGGTTTTTCGTGATCGGGTGCTGATAAATTCGATCGGTTGGCGTTTTGTCAAGAAATTAAGGCAGGGCTGCACTAATCTTGAACGTATTCTCGATCGCTCAACAAGGCAATTTCTGCCCGTACAAATTCCCGTCCCAGATAAGCCGCGTGATCTAACATTGTCACCGGACAGGGGCGGGTTTCTTCTAGGATTTTGACGCAAAGTTCTTTGGCGGTTCGGCCGGTAAAAAGTGTGGATTGGGTGCGTTCTACTTTGCCACGGGCGGGGATGGGTTTGCCAGTTTCCGGATCGACGGCGAGGCCTCGATCGTCGATGATGTTGGTGAAGTGTTTGGCACAAATTAAGCTGGTTTCGCGATCGAGATAGATGATGAAGTAGCCGCCTGGATCGAGGTCGATGTGGCGTTTGGATAGCTTGTCATCAATTGCGGTGAGGTTTTCCAAGGTTTGACTCATGGTTGGTGAAAGAAAGTAAACAATAGCTGTATTTTTTGCTGCTATTTCTAGTTTAGTCGGCTGCGGGACAAGTTTGGGACATTGGTTGGTTGAATGCGGGGGAAATTTCGGGCGATCGACAATTCCTGCAATTTGCCGATCGCTCCTATGCTACAGTCGATCGGGCTGGACAGAGAAATTGATGAGTGAACTTAAGACGCGATCGCTCTTAGATCCCCGACTTTTTCAAGAAGTCGGGGTTCTGGGTATTGTGTTTTTTTAGTCGTTGCTCACTTATATATGATGCAAAATCGGTTATTATTGTATATAGAATTTGTTGGTATTAAAGCTAAGCAGAAATGAAATTTATAGATTTGTTTTCAGGAATAGGAGGTTTCCGACAAGGCTTTGAAAAGATAGGCTTTGAATGCGTTTTTTCCTGCGAAATTAACAGCAAATGCCGAGAAGTTTACCAGAAAAATTTCGGTGAGGTTCCTTTTGCCGACATCAGTAACATCAATCCCGCCGATTTAGCCAACTTTGATATTTTAGTCGCCGGGTTTCCGTGCCAACCTTTTAGCATCTGTGGCAAAAAGCTGGGTTTTGAAGATACTAGAGGCACGCTATTTTTCGAGATTTGTAAAATTATCAAAATCAAGCAGCCTAAAGTTATCGTTCTCGAAAATGTCAAGCACTTAATCCATCATGACAAGGGAAATACCTTAAAAGTAATTATTGCCAGTCTGGAAGATTTAGGATACAGCGTGAATTACAAAATGCTGAATGCTAAAGACTTTGGAATTCCTCAACATCGTGAAAGAATATTCATTATTGCAACTAAAGGTAAAGAATTCAATTTTTCTCGACTTAAAAGCAAGTTTCCTCCGCAACTCAGGGAATTTCTAGACGAGACAGGGGATTTTGAAATATTGGATAAATCCGAGTATACTTTAATTGAGTCTCCGAGAAAGCAAGATTCGGGACTTTTGTTTGTAGGTTACAGAAATAAAGGTACTTGGAAAACTGGCGTGAGGCCAAATACAGAACATTTATCGAGAGTTCACAGACAGCCTAATCGCATTTATTCGGTAGATGGAGTGCATCCCACAATTCCGTCGCAAGAAACATCGGGCAGGTTTTTTATCTACATTCCTGAGCAAGATATGGTGAGAAAGTTGACGCTGAAGGAATGTTACCGTCTTATGGGTTTTCCTGAAGATTTTAAGAGTTATTCAAGTGCGGGGGAAAGTTACAAGCAAATTGGGAATTCGGTTTGTGTACCTGTGGTGGAGGCGATCGCCAAAGAAATACTGGGCGGTTGAAACCGCCCAGTATTCTCAGGGGTTTTTAACCCGGATTTGAGCGGACAACTTGCTAAGCTATGTTTGCGAAGGTTGCCATACGATGCTCGATCGCTGTGCTAACAAATCGGCCAATCTTTCAGCTCTGTTTCGATCATCTTTCACCTGAGGTAAACCGACAATCTGAGCGTGGGATGCTGAATCAGGTACTGCATCTAAACCTAATTCACGAATTTGTCCTACTTGCAGACTAGCAACTCCGTAACAATTGTTGAAATTTGCTGCACATTGTTCGGGGGAACAAACACTGGCAATTGTCACCGATAAACCCGGTTCATTCGCTCGCAGTAAATAAGCGGAAAATACAACTAAGTTTGCTTCGTCAATCCATTGACGACGGAGTAAAGCTCTATAGACAATAGCACTGTCAGGTAAAGAATTGAATTGATATTTCGTACTCATAAGTCGTTATTTATAACATATCATTCGGAGAGCAGAGGGGATAAACTCTGTCTACGAATAATAGATATTATAGCACGTTTTAAGACTTATAAGAGTGTTTTACAAGAAAGATAGGACCTACCTGGTATTTTACTTGCCACTGTAATGAATCATTAGATATTTATGACTACATCTGATTCCCTGCGAGAATATTTATCGGTCATACCTTATTAAACCACTCTAGCCAATGGGCTAAGGTGGCTGCTGAAGTAATATCTTCCGAGTCATACTCCTCACTCTTTTGATGATAAATGTAAGCTTTCTCATCAGCATTATGCGGGCAGAACAAGCGTACTCTCCGATCGGCCTTTACATTTTGCCAAGCAAGTCTGATACTACCTAGATCGTCTGTACCAGTGGATGCTTTAGGAAAATTATCACCCAAAATATCATAGGCTTCTACAATCAATTTCATCGCTGTCCTGAAAGCATATTCAGTCGGTCTCAAAATTCCGTACTCATCCTCTTCTTCTAAATCTAAAAGCTCGATCAGACGTTCAACAGTGATTCGGAAATTCAAGAAACCGCTATTGCTACTGCTATCAGTAATCTGTTCCTTAGCTACAGTCATAAGATTCCATCCCTTTTAGCCGATCGCCAGTTTCATTTTAACACAGCCTCATGCTGTGAAATTTGCACTCAAAACTTTGATAGTTGACTGTGCATAGATATTTGTATGAACACGGCAGTACGGTGTCCAAATCCGAATATATTTGTAGGGATACAGCACTGCTGTGTCCGCGATATTTGCAAGGAGACCACTGCCGTATCCCTACCGAAAACTCTAATTAATCAAATTTTTAAGCTTGTAGTTGGGATTCAGAGTCTGCCGGCGCTGAAGCGCAACTACAAACCTTGATTAGGCGGGAACTTGGATTTTTTCAGTGCCGGCAAGTTCAAAGGCTGCGTGAATTGCCTTCAAAGCAGTTACTCCTTGTCCTTCATCCACAACGCAGCTAATTTTAATCTCGGAAGTAGCAATCATTTGAATGTTGATTTGCTGGCGGGAAAGCGCTTCAAACATCTTTGCCGCTACTCCCGGATGCGCTACCATCCCGGAACCGACAACGCTAACTTTGGCGATTTGTGTATCGACTGCTACTTCGCCCCATCCAAATTCGGGGGCGGCTTTTTCGAGGGCGTTTTTAGCAGCTTCGGCGTCAATTTGTGCTACGGTAAATGCAATGTCGCGAGTTAAGATGCCGTCGATATTGTGGCAGCGCTGCGACTGAATGATCGTGTCTACGCTGATATTTTCCTCGGCTAAAAGTCCGAACAGTTTTGCTGCTACTCCTGGGCGATCGGGCAATTGGCGAATTGCTAGACGCGCTTGATTGATATCCAACGCAACGGCGCGGACTGCAGGCGGTTTTTGGGATGATGAACGCAGCCCAATAGGGGAGTTGGCAACATCAAATGTTTTGCAGAGTTCGGCAACGGCCCGATCGCAATCTTCGGCATCTATCGCACAACTAACTTTCACCTCGGATGTAGAAATCATTTGAATGTTAATTCCCGCATCCGCTAAAGTCTTAAACATCTGCGCCGCTACCCTCGGACGACCGATCATTCCCGCACCCGCAATGCTAACTTTAGCTATTGGTCGCTCTTCTGCTTTCACTTCCGGTTCTCCCAATTCTGGGCGAGAATTCTTGCCGAGGGCGGGGATAATTGCATCTGCAACGGCGGCGGCTTGTTGCAGAGATTTTCGCGTCACTGTGAAGGCAATATCGTTAGTATTTCCTTCATGAATTGACTGAATAATTAAGTCTACATCGAGGTTTTGCTGCGCGATCGCACCAAACAACCGCGCAGCTACGCCGGGGCGATCGGGCAAACGCAGTAGCGACACCCCCGCCTGATCCAAGTCAAATTCCACCGCATCCACCGCTGTTGCGAGCTCCAAACCCTCCAAAGGCCGAAGTTTCGGGGGTGGGGACACTACCCGCGTACCGGGCGCGTCACTCCAGCTAGAAAGCACTACCAGCGGCACGCCGTAATTCTTGGCAATTTCTACCGCGCGCGGATGCAGGACTTTTGCGCCCAAACTCGCCAATTCCAGCATTTCGTCGCAAGTGATTTCGTCCATCAATTGCGCGTCGGCAACCAAGCGCGGATCTGTAGTCAGAATTCCGGGCACGTCGGTATAAATTTCGCACCTGTCGGCCCGCAGCGCTGCAGCCAGGGCTACTGCGGTTGTGTCGGAACCGCCACGGCCCAAGGTGGTAATTTCCAATTCTCCGGCATCGGCGATACCTTGGAAACCCGCAACCACAACGACTTTACCGCTTTTTAACTGACTCTCCAGCCGATTCGGGTCAATTCGCAAAATCCGGGCGCGGGTGTGGGCGGCTTCGGTGACAATGCCGACTTGGGCGCCTGTGAGGGAAATTGCGGGCTGTCCCATTTCCTGCAATGCCATGCTCAAAAGTGCGATCGAGACTTGTTCCCCAGTGGAAAGCAACATATCCATTTCCCGCTTGTTGGGATTTGCGGAAATTTCCTTGGCGAGTTTAACTAAACCGTCGGTGGTTTTGCCCATCGCTGAAAGTACGACAACGAGAGAGTTGCCGAGCTGTGCTGTTTTTACAACTCGTCGGGCTACCTCCAAAATGCGATCGACTGTGCCCACCGAGGTTCCGCCATATTTCTGAACAATTAGTGCCATAGGACTTACACAAAAAGTAATGCAATACTTAAGCTAATATACGCAAATTTTTGATAATAACCGATGAATGTTTATATCGTTTCTGAGGAGGCTGCTAGGCGATCGGGTTTTTACAGCACATGATATTCCTAGGGACACGGCAATGCCGTGTCCCTACCGGAATCTGCGACTTATGCGAATTTAGATTGTTGATTGAAGAATTGAAGAATTGCGAATGACTTATGAAGAACCCAACCCCGATAATCATCAGTCATCCCCAATCTAAAATCTAAAATCTAAAATCTAAAATCGAATTACCGTCCTTCTAACTCTCGCAAACGCGCTTCTAAAGCTTGAATTCGCAACTCAGCTTCTATTCGCCTTTGTCGTTCTCGTTCTGTCCCCAATTCGGCTTGTTCTGCCCGTTCCTCGGCCGCCGCCAGCAAATTCCCCTCAGCATCCCACCAGCGCAGCCAAGGCAGTTCTACGCCCTGATAAGCCCCTGGCCAAATGCCTAATTCCACTCCTATTTGTGCGATCTGGTAATGTCCGCGCTCATTTTGTGGGACTAACTCGAACCGATCTTCTACCAAATGATCCACTTCAACTTGTGCCTTTTTGACTTCATAAATGCCGTAAAAAGCAGGTCGAATTATCCGTTCGTAAATCCAGAATTTGCCCTGGCGAGGAGTCCTATCTCTTTCTTCACTGCCATCACCAGAAACAAATTCAAGTACAATCCGAGGCGGCATTAATTCCTGCCACATTACATAGGAGCGACGAAGATTTCCGTCAAGAGTTGGCGCCACGTCGGGCACGTAAAATTAATCAGGTGCTTGGGCTGCTCTTTCGGGCGGTTCCGGGAGTTCGGCAACTCGCCAGTAAATACCGGAATCTTGACCGATGCAGTATTGTCCGTCGGGATGAATTTGGTCTAAAATCGGTCGGATTGATGTTGTTAACAGGATGCTTTGAGGATGTTCTTGAAAGTTTTTCACAAAAGTACCGTCGGAGTCTGGTAATTGAGTGTGGTCAGGGAAATCTGTTGCTATAATTTCTGGTTTTTCGGTGACACTCATGTTGACCTCTTGAATGTTTAAAGATTATACTTATAATTTGTGACTTAGAGATTAATCATGCTATTAAGTCATTGAAAACCTCCGATTGCTGCTATAGAGAAAATTTTCAGAAATATGAGTAAGTACAAGTTAATTATTTTTGACTTCGACGGCACCTTAGCAATTACTCACAAAGCTATTGTATTTTGCTTTACCAAAACTTTTGAAACTTTCAATATTACCCCGCCTGCTGCTGATACTATTATAAGTACGATCGGCATCAATTTACCAAATACTTTTAAAATCCTGCATCCGGCGATCGAGGAAAGCGCAATTCCTGAATGGGTTGAAACTTACCGCTCTTATTATCGGACGGAAGGTGAAAAGCAGGTAGAGTTATTTACCGGGACAAAGCAAGTCTTGCAGTTGGCGCGCAAGTCGGGATTGAGCCTGGGAGTTTTTAGCAACAAACACGTTACTTTTGTAAATTCGTTACTGCAAAAATTGAAAATTCACAGTTTTTTTGATTTGATTTTAGGTGACAACGGAGAAATGATTATGAAACCCGAGGCGGCGGTTTTTCACTCAATTATTAAACCGCTGTTCCCGGACTTGGATAACAGTCAAGTTTTAATGGTTGGCGATACAGCGATTGATTTGCTGTTTGCTAAAAATGCTGGGATAGATGTTTGTTGGGCGGCTTACGGATATGGCGATCGCGCTCAGTGTCTCGCCCTAGAACCGACTTTCGCGATCGACGATATTTCAGAACTTGCTGTGTTCGTTCAACATTAATTTTTCCGGTTTTTTTATGGGATATTTGGAATCGTTTAAATCCTATATCTTTTATTCCAAATATTTCAATAGAGACTCCGGGCATCAGATTTTGATTCACTCAAAAAAATAAATGCCCGAACTTGTAAGCTACCTAAACCCTGCCAAGCAAACCATACCAAAGATAGAGTGATCCCGGGAACAGCTATTATAAATTAACAAGTAGGATTCCTTTGAAGGTAGAAGGCACAAGGCAGAAGCAAAGAGGAAAAAAACGAGGGAAGCCAGATTTTTTTTAGGTAGAATTTACCGCAAAAATTCTGCATAATAGCCTTCTACCTTCTGCCTGTGGAAAACAGGCAATTCTGTTAAAGTCTAGGGTGTGCTGCCAGTCGAGATCTCTACAATAAACTCAATTTATAGAAAATCATGCAGATAGATATAAGCATTCCTTCTGAAACGCTATCGCCGACTCGTACTGGCGGCACACCGAATTTAATAGAAGAAGTATTTCGGCTGTACGATCGCGCCCTGGCAGCTACCAGCAACGGCATCGCGATCGCGGACGCTACCCGGCCGGACAAGCCTATAGTCTACTGCAACGGCGCTTTCGAGCGAATTACAGGCTACAATCGCAGCGAAATAATCGGGAAGAACTGCCGCTTCCTGCAAGGCCCGGATACCGATCGCGCAGCCGTCGATCAAATCCGTGTGGCCCTGAAAGAACAGCATGACTGCAAAGTAGTTCTGAAAAACTATCGCAAAGACGGCACCGCCTTCTGGAACGAACTCAGCATCTCGCCGGTGCGCGACAGCAGCGGGCTCGTTACCCACTTCATCGGCGTCCAATCTGATATCACCGATCGCTTCCAAGCAGAAGAAGCCCTCAAACAAGCCGAGGCAAAATACCGCAGCATCTTTGAAAACGCCACCGAAGGCATTTTTCAAACCGCCCCAGACGGGCGCTACCTCAGCGCCAACCAGGCACTCGCCCGAATGTACGGCTACGATTCGCCCTCAGAACTGATCGCAAAATGTTCGGCAAAAAACCTTTACGCCGATCGCGCCCGCCGCGCTTCCTTCATTGCAGAAATCAGCAAAAACGGCTCCCTGAAAGAGTTTGAGTCCTGCGTCCGCCGCAAAGACGGCAGCACTACCTGGATCTCGGAAAACGTGCGCGAAGTCCGCGGCGAAGGCGGCGAACTCCTTTACTACGAAGGAACCGTCGCCGAAATCGCCGCCCGCAAAGAAGCCGAAGCAGCGCTGCGAAATCAAGAATACTGGCTGAAAACCGCGATTAACGCCGTCCCCGACGCGATCAACCTCACAGACAGCGAGGGGCGCTGGCTGATTGCCAACGACTGCGCCCTCCAACTTTTGGGCTGGGAAACCGCAGACTACCAGGGTAAAACTACTGCCGAACTAGCTGCCGCCGCCGATCCGAGAGTCAGAGAAATCCTGCTAACTTGGCAGGAAACCGACGAAACCACCTGGGAAGCAGGCACTCTTACCTCCAGCAGCCAAATTGTCTCCTTGCCCACAGGCGGCAGCAATTTGTTTGAAGTGCGGAAAGTGCCGCTGTTCAACCCCGACGGTTCGCGCAAAGGTTTGGCCGTCGCGGGGCGGGACATCACGCAGGAAGTGGCAGCGGATGCAGCTTTGCGAGACAGCGAACAGCGGTTTCGGGCAATTTTTGAACGCGCTGCGATCGGCATGGTAGTCGCTACCCTCGAAGGTGTTGCGATCGCCACTAACCCGGCATTTCAAGCTATGCTGGGGATCTCGGAAGCTCAACTGCGGGGTGTTGGCCTCGACGACTGCGCGCACCCGGAAGACGCAGAAGTTTCGCGCCAGTTGCGCCAACAGTTGGTCGCGGGCTCCCGCGAAGCTTATCAAATCGAGAAGCGCTACCTCCGCCAAGACGGCAGCATCAGGTGGGGACGCCTCAGCGCCTCTGTCATCGACAGCAGTCAGGGAACGCCACAGTTTATTTTGCAAATGGTAGAGGATATTACCGATCGCAAACAAGCCGAGTCAGCTTTGTTTCAAAATGAGGCTAAGTGGCGATCGCTAATTCTCAACAGTTCCGACATCATTACTATTCTTGACGCCAGCGGTCGCATTGTTTACGAAAGCCCTTCTGTAGAAAGAGTTTTGGGCTACGAACCCGATGAACTCGCCGGTCAAATTGCTCTCGATTTAATCCACCCTGACGACCTTCCCTCGGTGATGTCCGACTGCGAAAAACTGATCGCAAATCCAGGCGATTCGATCGCCCTAGAAGGTCGCTTCCGGCGCGCTGACGGTTCTTGGTGTTTTCTTGAAGGTGTGGGCATCAACTTGCTAGCAGACCCCGCTGTGAAAGGAATTGTGATCAACTCCCGCGACATGACGGCGCGCAGGCAAGCAGAGTACCGCCTCAGCAAAATCAACGAGTGCTTTTTGGGATTCACCACCGACGCCGCTGAGAACATCCAGCGTCTGACATCCTTAGCCGGCGAGCTTTTGGGCGGAAGCTGCGCCATCTACAGCCGCGTCGGTGGCGGTCTGCTGCGCGCGATCGGGACTTGGCAAGCGCCGCCGGACTACCCGCTGGTCGATCGCGCCGAGGGCCACATCTGCACCGACGTATGCAGCAAAGGAAGCGATCGGGCTGTTGCAATTCCTGACTTGCAGAACACGATCTATGCCCAAACCGATCCCGCTGTCATCCGCTACCAACTGCAAAGCTATCTGGGACAAGCAGTGCGGCTGGGCGACAATTACGTGGGTGCGGTGTGCGTTGTCTACACTGAGTCGATCGCGCCCACCGAAGCCGACTGCAAGCTGATCGGAATTATTGCCGGCGCGATCGGAGTTGAGGAAGAACGGGCCGCCGCCGCCGATCGCGATCGGCAAAAATCCCAAGAACTGCAAACAGCTTTGAGCGACTTGCAGCAAACTCAAATGCAGTTAGTACAAACCGAAAAAATGTCTTCCCTCGGACAGGTGCTAGCAGGAATTGCCCACGAAATTAACAACCCAGTTGGCTTTGTCGCCGGCAACCTCTGCCACGTCCGAGGCTACGTTCTAGACTTATTAGAAATCGTACAGGTGTATCGAGAAGAGTACCCGAATCCCCCAGCAAAACTTCAGCAACAAGCCGATGATATAGACTTAGAATTTCTAGCAGAAGACCTGCCCAAATTGCTCAGCTCGATGCAGACCGGATGCGAGCGCATTGTAGAAATTATTCAAACTCTTCGCAATTTCTCGCGGGCAGATGAAGCTAAAATCAAGACTGCCGACATTCACGAAGGTTTAGAAAGTACCTTGTTAATGTTGAACACCAGGCTAAAAGCCAAGGCAAAATGGCAGGGCATTAAAGTGATCAAAGAATACGGAGAACTGCCGCAAATAAACTGTCATCCCGGACTGTTAAATCAGGTATTTATGAATGTATTGGCAAATGCGATCGACGCCTTGGAAGAAAGCAGCAGCCAAGCAAAAGACACCGCAAATTCTATCTCTCCTACTATTACCATTCAAACTGAAACGATTGAGGACAAGAGCATTTTAATTCGGATCAAAGACAACGGTATGGGCATTCCCGAAGATCAGATTGTGCGTTTGTTTGACCCGTTTTTTACCACAAAACCCGTAGGTAAAGGCACAGGTTTGGGTTTATCAATTTCGCACCAAATTGTCGTTGAAAAACACAACGGCAAATTGCAGTGCCTCTCAGAACCAGGTAAAGGCACTGAATTTATCATCGAAATTCCAATTCGTTGACATCAGGATGACGCTAATCAGCATATCATATCAATTCCGGTTGCACCGTCCGTGATTGTTGGCTGTTAACTGTTAACTGTCCGTCGAAAAACTGAATGATGGTTGAGTGTTGACTGTTGACTCGATTTTACGCCCGACGAGGAAGCACGGATTTGATATCATGTCCATTAATTATGTCCGCATTCGGCTTAAAAACCCCCTTGATTTCTTAGTCCCTCTCAGCTAGGAACGACAGTTTGTGTACTAGCGATTTCAATCGCCTAGCCTTATCAAGGGGTTTTTAACGCGGATTTGGTATCAGTGGTTTGATACCCTACTAAGAGCGCGGTAAGGCGCTCCAGGCGCGCCCTAAATATAGCAGTTTTAAACTGAGCCAGGTACTCTGCAGTCAGCACCCCATTACCCATTACCAATGTGTACCTCACTCAACTGAAAATACTATAATTAGGTTCAAGTAAGTCCTAATTTAGTTAAAAACTAAACTGCGTCCGCAAATTTCCCACAAAAATTGTCGGGTTGTTATCGAAATTATTGGCATTCCAGATCGCATAAAATGCTGGCACGATCGAAATATGGTCGGTGAGAGGCAAATAATAAGTTGCCTCAATTTCGTACTGCGTACCGCCATTCCCTCCGCCAGAAACCAGAAACCTCCGACCGCCAGTAAAGTCAAAAGGTACTAAATATGACACCGTAAGCAAAGCTCCTTCTTTGAACAAATCGGGAAATGCAAGTCCTAACTGATAAGATTGATTCTCGATCGTGCCCTTGGGTCGGTCAGTCTTGGGAAATATATTGGTTTCGGCGTAGCCGTAGCGGCCGAAAAGACCAAAGCGGCGAGTGACTGACCAATCGAAATTGAAACTATAAGTATTCGCAGTAGCATTGCCCAGGCGGCCGCCGAAACCGTCATCTGCCACACCGTTTAACGGCTTGCTGTTAGGAGATCCAATTAAGCCGCCGATTTGCTGGATATTGGAACGGCTGTACAGAAAGCGCAAATTAGTCCGATCGCTCGGACTGAATGTTAATTCTGCTGTAGTCGTATTTGTCCCACCAAACAAGCCTTGAGACGGATTGGAAGCGGAATTAAAGACGGAAGTGGGCAAAAATTCCGTACTCTCGCCCAAGTAGCCAAAACGCAGTTTCAATGCGCGGCCGATATCCCACAAAACCAAAGCACCTGCACCGCGTCTGGTAGCGCTTAACAGAGGGCTGTTGTTAGAATTAAAGCTGCTCGCACCGTCTACGAAAAAGTTAAACCTATTGTTGTCAAAGTAGCGGTAAAAATTAATCCGCGGCCCGAATACTACTTGCAAGCTGTTGGTAAGCGGGAACCGATAGGAAAGTTCCCTCAGGACAACTTCATTGGGATTTGCTCCCGCAGTTTGATCGAGAAAAGGAGTGCCGAATGTATTGAACAGGCCCGTAGAAGTATACTGATTGGCTGGTGAATTTCCGTTACCTACAGCTAGCTGTGTAATCAATTCGTCTTTCCCTGTAAAGGAAGTAGTGAGGGTCAACCAAACTAACTGGCTGAAAGTGATTTCTGGGTCGTCAACTTTCTGCACAATTGGTCTGTTGGTGACAGGATCGCGTCCGGCAACTCGATCGAGCGGAGCAGCATTTCCATTTGTTGCTTCAACTCGGACTCGCTCGCCCGCAAAAGCTCCAGTCAGGTTAAACCAAGCAAATCCGTTTAATTTAGTGGTAGTTGAAAATTGGTTGGCTTCTAATTCGGCAGTGCGGGCTTCTAAAGCATCCACTCGACCGCGCAAAGTAGCTAATTCTGCTGCAAATTCTTCTTGCAATCTTTGCAAAGCAAGTAAATCTTCTCGCTGGACTAAATTACCAGTAGAACCGCCAAGTTGTTTGGTAATTTGGTCTAAGCAAGCGTTTAATCCGGCGGCGAATTCATAGCGAGTCATTGCTCGATTTCCTCGGAATGTGCCGTCTGGATATCCCGCAATGCAGCCGTATCTTTCTACTAGGGATTGTAAGGCTTGAAAAGCCCAATCTGTGGGGCGCACGTCGGACAGTTGGGAAACAGAGGTGACTTGTGCTGCGTCTTCTTGTATGCTGAGGTCATCAGCGGTGCCCGTCTCGCTGCTGATGTCGGCAACTGTGCTGGCTTCAGCAACTTGTTGAGACTGAGGAGAGTTTGCAATTTCTAACTCCTGGGGGGGTAATTCGCGAATTGCCCCCGTTATTTCTGGGGCTGTTGTTGCACGATCCTCTGTTGCTTTATCTTTTTTGGGTTCCGGGCGATCGACTGTTGCTATATCTGTTTCGGGTAAAGCGCGATTCACCCATGCTGCATCTGTTTCGGGTTCCGGGCGATCGACTGTTGCTATATTATCTTGGGGTTCCGGGCGATCGACTCTTGCTGTATTATCTTGGGGTTCCGGGCGATCGACTGTTGCTATATCTGTTTGAGGTAAAGCACGATTCACCCATGCTGCATCTGTATCGGGTAAAGGGCGATCGACTGCTGATTTAGTCTCTGCGGCAATCTCCGCTAACTGCGGTATCTCAATCTTAACTGCTGCCAGCGCTGCGTCTGGGGTAGCCTCCGGGACGGCACTCGCTTCTAGCGCAACTTCTGGAGTTGAGGTATCCTGAATTTGAGCTGTTGCTGCGATCGGCCCCAAAGGCACTGCCGCACCAGAAATCAAGAAAGACAGCCAAAAAGCTTTAAGGGAGGTTGAATTATTCACCATACCACTCACACCACTTGTTGAAAATTAAATTGGGCCAATCTTAAACGATAAGCTTGCTTATAAATGTGTTTGGTTTAACAAATTCTTATAAATAGTTAAAAGAATTTTAGGAAGCCCTCGGTTCCTGATCGCTGATGACTACTGACTACTGACTAATTCCCAAAATGAAGTTTTTATTAGTTACAGATTTAGACAACACGCTAGTCGGAGATGACGAAGCAACTCAAGTTTTAAACCAGCGCTTGCAATCAAAGCGATCGCAAATATGTTTGGTTTATGCTACCGGGCGTTCTTATGCTTCAACTTGCGAATTAATTGCCCAAAAGCAACTACTAGCACCGGACTATTTGATCGCAGGTGTAGGCAGCGAAATTTACCAAGACGGAACCCTGGACTTAGATTGGGCGGAATATCTTTCTCAAGACTGGGATAAAATGGCGATCGCCTCTTTAGCTCAGCAGTTTTCCCAGCTTAAACCCCAATCCCTAAAAGAACAAAATCCTTGGAAAATCAGTTATTGTCTGGAACCAGCAGCAGAAAATAGTTCTATTGTCCAGACTTTGCAGCAAAAGTTAACTGAATCGAGACTGCCAGGTCAAATCATTTTTAGCAGCAATCGCGATGTGGATATTTTACCGCAAACTAGCAATAAAGGTAATGCCCTTACTTATTTACAAAAGCGCCTACAAATTCCATCTGAGGCAACATTAGTTTGCGGAGATTCTGGCAATGATATCAATATGTTTGAACAGGATGTCCGGGGAGTAATCGTCGCTAATGCTCTGTCAGAACTCTTAGAATGGCATCGCGAATGCGGCACTGAAAATCATTATTTAGCTAGTTCTACTTGCGCTTGGGGAATCATGGAAGGAATGGCATATTTTTGGGAATTATGATTGATTGCCGAAAATCCGGTTTGGTTTGTAGTGATCACTGAAGTCCTCATAAAAATCACAGGACTGAAGTCCTCAGTACAAATGCACCCGAAGCACCCCAAGTCCTGCAAACCCTTAAAATCTGTTCAGGAATCTCAACCGCGTATCGATCGAACCTGCGAGTTGCGATACCATCAGCGTGTACTGCTTTATCAAACCTAATCGAACTTAACTTTAGTTACCTCAAGCGAGTTGAAGTTTATTTCCTAGCCTGTTGGTTAGTCGGCTATCCGCCGATCGCCAAAGGTTCTATAGTTAAGTTTAGCGCCTCAACCGAAATTACTCTCTCTAAAAAAACTTATCTTTCTAGATGAAGAAGATGTCGGTTTAGCTCACTATTTGCCCCTTTAGTTCAGTTCGCGAACGCACCGCCACATGGAACAAAATACTTTACCCGTAGAGGTGATTCTCTCTCACCCCCGCCAATATTTAGGTAGCATTCGGCTGGATTGGACGCCACAACCGGGGAACTATCTAGATTTAGAGGGACAAACCTACGCTGTTTTGGAACGCCACCACCGCTATCAACTCAAATCCGGCCGCTACCGACTGCAAAAAATTGCCCTGTACGTGCAGTCGGCCACACCGCCGACGGAAAGAACTTTTGTAAGCGGCATCTGGGTTATCGGAGATGCTAGCTGCCGTTTTAATGCTCGATCGGAAATTCTGCGCTGTGCTGTCAATCCCAATGGCCCGTGCAACTGCTGCTGCGATTACGAAAAGTCTTGAACCATCGAGTCAGTAAACAATTCCACCTCGCCCAACCGAGAGTGCCGAGAATCTCGGCGTCTCCCTCATTTACAACAAACTATCAAAACCAACTAGCAACTCTCGAATCAAATTTAACTTCTTCAGGCAGGCGGTGATCTATCTTCTGATAGCTGTGCAGCACCTCGCGAATTCCAGTATGAATCAAATTTTCTATGTGCAGCAATTGCTCTGAAGAACAGCGAACCTGAACTGTTTGGTTTGACACCGACTCGCTGGGGTCGATCGCAGTATATCTATTAGGAATTCGGCTGAGCACATAAGCAATTAAATCTTGTCGCAATCCCGAAGGCGAAAAAGCTTGTTGGTAGGGGTGCTTCGGATAAGACTCCAAGATAATTTCTACTTCCTCTGTGACTACAGCTAAGGTAATATTGACAAGATTTTTCTGCATTTTCCCCGTCCCCAAACACTCGTTAACTAATATTTTTGTGGCTGTTCTCGATCTCGTCTGATTTCTCATGAATTTTAACCGGCTAATACCGCCAATCGTTCTTCGGTCATCACCAGCTCGAACTCGGAACTTACCTCTTCTATAACCCGCAGCACGTAGCAGGGAATCTTGTCGGATAAAATAGCACTTGGCACCACACCAGTGTGAACTTCTAAGACTGCTTCGGCAGCAGCTTCAAACATTAGTCGCTGTCCGGGAAACATCACTCTTTCAAAGTACCAATTAGGAATGTTCCCAATCCGAACCACCTGAACTAGGTTGGTAACATTTGCGTAATAGCACAGAATCTGGTTGTTACCTTTATAAGATAGCTGATCAGACATTTAAAAATCTCCACACTCTTTCAAAAACTAACTGAGACTTGGCTTTGCCTGTTAGTGGCAATTGCGACTTTTGCTCTTGACAAAACGACCGACTTATTTTTTTGGTGTTATTCGAGAGCGCGAATCACATCTTCAGTTATTAATTTTTGTAGCATTGAGTTATCCTGCCAACAATTAGAGGTCTGGCGCAGAAACTCCGTTTTTCCCCGTTAAAAACCGGGTTTTTGTGGTAGGCACTGCCTAACCCCTGACTTATTCAGGCTGGTTGTTCTGTAGCACCAGTTAATCGAAAGTACCGTCACTGCCCCGAACTCTCCTGACAACAGGTTCGCTCTTTGGCAGTGGAATGGTGCTGAGATGGCATAGACTTTCAACTCAAGAGCTTGGACTAAATATTATCTAAAAAATATGAGGAAATTATGAAGACCATAATTTTTTTTGATAAATATACTTTTGCCGAAGCAGGGATTACAACAGTTAGGCAAAAACCGGGTTTTTTAGCCAAAAACTTGGTTTTATCTGTGTTCCTGGGTTAAAAAACCAGGTTTCTGAGGGAAATCTGCGTAAATCTTTGATTAGCAGGCTGAAACCTGGTTTTTTAGCAAAAAACTTGGCTGCATCCGTGATTCCGGGTTGAAAAAAATCGTTCTTGAGGCAAGTGTGCGTAACTTCTGGAGGAGTTATTCGGCCTGTAAATGCGGTGATAGCCGATCGGCTTTTTAGGTAACAAAAAACCCCGACTCCCTGAGATCATCTCTAGAACTTCTAGGGAATCAGAGTTTAAATTAATCAATCACCGATCGATCTCAAAGCTAAATCAAAAAAATGAGGAAATTATGAAAATAGCCGGAAAAACTAGGAATTTCCTGGACGCCTAAACCGGGTGGTATAACATAATTGCGTAATTTTCGCAACAATCAAGAGAATGAGAAAGCGGATTTTTGATCGTCATCCGGCTTTAATGCCCCCTTGATTCTTCCGTCGGGCTGGGCCGACTTTGTGGGTCTAGTAGCGGTTTCAAATGCCGAGTTTGATATGCTATCTGCGATGTGTTTTACCCGAGTTTAAAGCAACGGTTCCCAACCCAGAATTTCCGCTACTTGCTGTGCCAAACTCAAAGGATCGAAAGGCTTTGCAATCACCCCCGCTACCCCCAAATCAGCAAATTGGCTCAAATCCATCGCCTGCACCTTAGCCGTCAGGAAAATCACCGGAATCCCCCGAGTAGCCGCATTATTTTGCAGCAAACCAAACAGAGTAAGTCCGTCAATATCCGGCATCATCACATCTAACAGAATAGCGTCAGGGAGGTGAGTTTCAGCTAAAACCAATCCTTGGCTGCCGTCAGGCGCGCTTAGTACAATCCAGCCGCCTAAATGTTCCAGACAGGCCTGAATCACGCTGCAGAGGTTTTTTTCATCATCGATGACCAGAATGCGCTTTGCTGACATAATTAAAACTCTAATTTTAAATTAATCATGGTAAACCGAAAAAAAACTTACGCAGGCTGCCTCATCAACCGGGTTTCTTGACAGATATAGCAGAAGGAAGAAGCAATAAAATTAAGAGTTTCAGCACTTAAGAACGCAATACGGTTCAGTTAAGGGCTAGGCAGTGCTTAAAACAATAAATACAGGAGGATTCATTATTATTCCAGTACCT
>NZ_JAUBRM010000204.1:0-3124 GCF_036701905.1 Microcoleus sp. MON2_D5 | reverse complement strand
TCATCTTTTTTCACAGTTTTACTAGCTTTTTCATTTTGGCGCTTTTTTCATATATTTGCAAAAGTGAGATGCACCCTAGTTTTCGAGATGCTGAAGATACTCACAGAAAAACGTTCAGCAACAATTTTTGTCCAAGAACTTGAACGGGCTATTCAAGAAAGATTTCATGTAATTCCTTTGCAACAGCAAGAAGTTCAAAGAGTGATTAATGCCTGGTTCAATTCGCAGTCATTCATCACATAACGGAATTAGGAAATCAGTTGATTGAGTTTATTGAAAATCCCTGTATCAAACCTGAATCAATGTAAATTTAATTAGTTCCGAATCGCTCTTTTTATACCGGAGTTTTAGGCGAAGGCGATCGCAGCGGTCAAATCCGGTGGGAATTAGAAAAGTGCGATCGCCCATCGAAACTAGAACTTAGATCCGCCGCTACCGCAGAAAGCAGAATAACAGAGTTCTACAGGTTTAATCAATGCGGCGAAAGCTGGTGGTCTTTGACCGGGGGCTGGTATGTACCGCCCGATTTAACAAACCCCTGCCGTTAATGTGAAGGGATTCTTGTTTCACAGGGATGGAGAGCGAATTTACTTGCAGGCAAGCGTCATAGGCGGTATGCCCTACGGCTGCAACTCCTCTAAATTATGGCCGATTATGCTAGAAGAATCTACCGAAAATAAGTAGATAACCAAGCCATTGTAGCAGGAAGCCATTCAGCTATTATTAAAGCGCACAAACCGCATTGCGCTATCCCATCATCCAAGGAAAGCACCTCCGATACTAAGGGGAGTTGCAGCAATTTCGGGGCGAACATCTTTTAGGTGTAGTAAATCAGCTCCAATCGTCGTTCCCAATACTCCCCCAGCAAAAGCAACTGACACATCATAGCGATTCACTCCGTCACCAACCAATGCCATTGCTGACAAAACTGCAACAATCGTGATCAACCAAAACTTCGATGTTTTAGTAACAATGGCTATTCCTGGTATGATTGTCACTAAGAAGTAACTTATTAACCCAACGACCGCCGTTACTATCAAAATTGCTTCTTGTTGAACGCGATGGAATTGGTAAAGCGCCAAAATAATGGGAATCAACCCTCCTGATACATTTAAACCAATATAACCCTAAATTTTAGATGGGGCTTTGTATGAAGGTAAGCAACGCTTGAACAATAAAAGCGGAAGTAGTTCAAAGCTGACTTGCTGTTTTGATTGGCACTTTGCTGTCAATAGAAAAAGTGGTAAATTGATAAAGTACCCCAAAAAAACTGCAATAAGGAGAGGTAAACCTAACCCTGGGGCCATGCCCAGTCGAGTAATTAGGGTTGAAAACACAATTGGATAGATTTTGAAAATCATAATACTTGTGACTCCCAAACTAATTATTAGGGAAACCACAAAAAGTAGGAAAAATATAAGGCATCCTAGACCTGATTTTGGATGAAAAACCCAGCTCGACTGCCCTTCTCTAATGACGTAAACATTATCGTTAAACCAGCGGATAAATTGTTGCTTTAATAAATACATCGCCAAGATTAGTAAGTAGATATTACATTCTTTTGTTCAACCTCTTATGCTGCTAAAAATACGGATTTAGACCGACGTTTTTATTCATAAATCATATTTACAATGGAAATCTAGTTGGGCGATTTTGATAATTTGAGATTCACTTTAGTTTTGGGTAAAGAATGAATGCTTGATTTGAAATTAGTTAACATTATTCCATAAGCGAGAGAATCGGTCAATTCATAAAAGTCATAACTTTAATTTCATAAAAGTCATATTTTGAATCCGTGGACTTGTTTAGCATTGAAGATCTCGATCGATTTTTTCGATCGCCACCGTGGCCACCGCCACCATAACCGCAGCCAACGCTATAACCGTCTCCACCACCATGATTGATTGTCTCCAACTGAATTCAAGATAAATCGGAGGTGGTATCCGTGTAAGTTGTTGCTTGCGAATCGCATTTATCCTGTACCCGCAGAGCCAACTCAACACCTGATAACATTTTTGGCTCCATCCCGTACAAATCATTCAGAATTGGCTTGACCTTGGAAAACACAAAATACTCCGTCAGGAGAGCCAATTCGATAATTAAAAGAACGATTGCCAATTAGAGCAACGATTAAGGATGTAACAGGGGATTGTTTCTAATTTCCGATAAACATTCTTCTAAAGACAAACCATGCAGAATTTCCCACCATTGCCCCGTATGTCTCATGTAGGCCACATTAAAACAATCTGGCCCAACATATTCTAGGCGGGCGGAGCGAGACTCAAAAGACGGGGAAATCGCCCTCGGACTCGGACAATTATAAGTTGAGCAGAAGTAAAAATAGTTGCGATACCACTTGCCAAAGATATCCGTTCGATAGTTGAAATCATGGTCTGTGGGTGGAGAGTCGATATATTTGGGCTTAAATTCTGTTTGAATTAACTCATTACATTTTTGTTCGATTAATTGTTTCTCAGTATCAGGCACTGTAGGTTTAGACTGTTTGGGAGGAGAAGAAAGCCAGAGCTTTTTTGCTTTTTTTGCCATTGAATTTGTTTTCCTGATTCTCTAGGTAGAATTGAAACGACAAAATCGATCGTTCGACCTACTGTGAAGGTAGTGGCTGCTTGCAACAACCTTTGTTGGGCTACTTATCAAGGCGGCGTGAGCCTCCAAGTAATGCGAGCCGCTTTTGTCAAACGGCGCAATCTATGCCTTGATTGGGTGCGGTGCGGATGATTTGTAGCAAGCACGCTCTCGTATTGATAATACTTAATTTTCCCCGCGAAACTGCCTTACTCAAAACTTTTGGCTCCATCCCATACAAATCCCGTAGCACAACCTTGACGTTAGGAAACACAAAATACGAACGCCCGTTGCCCAATGCGGTGATTAAACACTTTCTAACCCAGATACCACAACTACGAGCGTGTCACACTGCGCCTCTTGTTCTGCCTAGCTATGGATTTGGTGCTGGGCTCCGCGTTGCAATCCACTTTCTTTTTTTGGCTCTAAATCTTCTTCAAAGCGATCGGGGTACAGCGAGGGATTAAACTCAGCGAGAGTGTCACCAATCCCGCTGGTCTTCAAAACCGTGCATGAGACTTTCACCTCACACGGCTCC
>NZ_JAUBRM010000044.1:0-61144 GCF_036701905.1 Microcoleus sp. MON2_D5 | reverse complement strand
TCCCCTTTCATTTATTATCAAACTTTCCTATTTTACCATAGAAATTCATATTTACATCTCAAATGGAATTGCTATATATGGGTTTGCCAGCCGCAATGTATAGGAATTCACCTGTAATGTGGGGATACACTGTTCCCCAAACAGCTTGCTTTTTCTGGACTGGAATTTTATAGTAGGGGCGTTTGCGGGGGTCCCAGTTAGGTTTCCCGGCGTTGGTAATTTCCCGGCGTTCCCCCTCTGGACTGCTGGTATAGGTAGTCAAAGTGTGGTTATTTTCTACCTCCGAAGCACGGATGACGAGCGCGCCATCCTCCTGCCGCTCAGCCCCAAAAAACTCCTGATTGGCGTTAACAAAAACTGTGGCAGCAACATGGGGAAAGGCTGGGAGTTGTTTCCATAGAAACTTCTCTACATCTCTCCCATTATTAAGATCGATGCGGTTTTGGCTCAGAGTTGCATCATAGCTTTCAAAGGTTTGAAAGGGAATAGCAACCAGATAAGTTAGATTTTCCTGGATGCGATCGCTAATATCATTCCGCAACTGAGTAGCTACATCATTTACTGCTTTTTGACCGTTTCTATAGGAAAGATAACCAACAACAGCCACTGCTCCAACTGTTTGGACAACAAATGGAACAATTAGCATTATTTGTAGCGAAATTTTTGTGAAAAGTCTAGGCGATAAGGGCATCCTTGATTTACCAAGCATAGTGACTTCTCCCGACATTGATACGTAAGATAAGTTAATCAGAATTTAATTTGCATGCGCCTACACCCTACACCTCATACTCTACAACCCTTTCGACAATTGCAACATACAATTTATTGCTCTTGGGTCACTCTGATGGGAGTATAATAGCCGAAAACGACCCAAACTCAGTTGCTGTCTATGGATGAAGCCCGCCCATCTCTACCCACCATCAATTTTATTTATGAATATTGTGCCTCCTAGGGGGGTGACAAACCGCCGGAAACCCATAGTTAGTAAGGATTGAGTTAACTTGTGGTAAAAAAAGATAGGCAGCAGAATTGTTACACGCTTGCTTATCCAAAAAAATAATGATACGAAGATTCTACCAGACTCATTTACAAAAATACCTGACGCAATATCAGTTTTTGGTGATAACAACCTTGCTATTTTTGATGCAATCTGAAAAACAAGTGAGATGAGATCGGCTCTCCCGAGTATTTCCCTGTCTAATTACAGCCGAAAGTCGGAGACGTAAATTACAAAAATTTTTAGATTTACCCAACTTAACGAACGAATTAATTGGGTTCCCATTAATTACTTATTGGTTGACCAATTATTGCCGTATTGGTCAAAGCTGATCAATATCAATCTAGCGCAGTCAATGGGTGTATTAATCTCTTCATGGTTAGTTAGCTTAATCGGGAAGCGAAGAGCAATTCCATTATACTGGTCATTGTTGCCCAATTTGGGCAGCCGCAACTTCGAGGAACAAACTACAAATATACGGCAAGTTTTACCATTATTTTCAGAAGATAAAGTCATCGTTTTAGGAAACCGGAAATTTTCCGAGTTCGACTTAGGAAAGTGGCTGAAGGAAAAGGGTGTGTCTTTTGGTTTAATTAAGACTCAAGAGGAATCATTGTATCGAAATAGAACATTTAGTTTGGCAACGGTTAGATGAATTAGGAATCATGCTGTGGAACCTCTTGATATTTTCAAGGTAAAAGAGTGAGAAAAACTCCGCCTGCAACTGGATTTGATGTTGCTTGTAAGTAAAAAAGAAACTCTGGGGCATGGCAGGTTGATGAAGCGTGGTTTATTCTCACAGGTTTAGGGTTATTGTCGGCAGCGATCGATGCTTACAAGCAACGGATGGGCATATTGAAGAAATGTTTCGAGATTGTCAAACAGGAGGCTACGATCTGGAAGGAACTAGCTTACAAGTAAACCGATTGATTAATATAATTTTGCTCGTGACACTCGCCTACAGTTCGGTAATATTTGAAGGCAATGAACTTCGGAAAAAGCAGGTAGGAAAATATGTATTTCGGCGTCAAGAACCTAAAAAAACATATCGAAGACGGAGTACATTTGGTGTTGGCGCCAGATGGAGAAAAGTGGGTTAATTATCTGGAACAATATTCTGATGAGGTGGAACAGTTCATCAAGTTAACTCGAAATAAACGCCGCTTTTATCCACAAGGTATGCGGGCTGCAACCCTGATTCGGTCTATCTCCTAAGCCTCTTTGTCACCCCCCTAGGGGTTTTCAACCTCGATTCTCCATCCTGTCGCACAGAATTTATTCTGGCTACTGAATTCTGGATTCTTCTGTAAACTGATAGCGATCGTCACCCTAATTGGAGTGGCTGGAAGTTAGGCGTTTGAGTGCGAATTTCCTAATGGTAGTGCTGGCATTAATGACTATGGCACTGCGCTGTGGTTGACGGGAATGTTGATGAGCACGATCGCCTCTGATTAGTTTCCGAAAACAGCCCAAGGGCAGGTGCTTTGTTTTTTCCTGGCGTTGTGTGCGATCGGCGTATGTGGTTATTTGACAGCAGCGCTGACCACATTTTTTGTGAGTCAGGATGCTGAGAGCGATCGAGCAGAAATAGCGGCTACACAATCAATTCAAGCTGTGGAAACAGAAATTACTGCACTGCCAAGGTTCAAGCCTGCTTGACGAAAAGGTTTAGACCTGTGAATTGCTGACCTTGGATTTGAGCATGAAGTCGATCGCTCTCGATGCGATACTAGAGAAACGATGATGTCTGTCCAATTATAGATAACCTTTTACTCTAAACTATTCCAACCGAGAGATGATCTTTAAAATTTTGAATTTTACTATAAAAATACCCTCTAGCCACTCAAATAAAAAGCCTTTAAAAGGATGGTAAAAACAAGCCAAATAAATTCATGACAGGGAATCCAAAAAACTCGCTTCAGGATAAATCCCATATTTAACTGTTCAAAATGTTAACAGTTTTTCTAGGGTTCAGTGGCTAATTTTCTAGAACTTTGAGCCACTGTGGATAATTAAATCAATGTCATCTCCACTCCTGACTTGCATTTAATACGAGTTTTTTATGATCCTTGTCCTCTAAAGCTTGTAGTATCGTTCCCAAAAAGGCTCGCAGTATTGAAGGTTAACCTGGTTCTATTTATTAGATTGACACGAGAAACTCATGGAAAACACATTGTTCGATCGCACATTCCGGGACAGCGAAGGCCAAATTGTTATAGCTCAGATGCCCAATCTACCACTGAGTGTCGGGATTGTAGCTACTTTATTAACGCTCATTGTTACAACAGGTCAAATTAATTCAGGGTTGCAGATACTAGCCTTTGGCTCTTTGTTTACTTGGGCTTGGGAAGAATTATTCCAAGGCGTTAATTACTTTCGTAGAGCATTAGGTCTGATTGCACTTGTTGGTCTAATTGCGTGGAAACTTCAATAATTAGGTAAGCATAAATCAAATCAATAAGGTATAGCAAAACCTTTAATCAGGCGGATGAGGAACGGTGGAGAGGTTGACAGGCTGTAATGGACAATCCAAAAATTAACACCAATCGGATGTGGGAACACCTGAACAATTCTCAACTCATTCGCTACCTGCTACTATTGACGGTTGGCTGGGCGATCGTGCAGGCGTTAGCATATTTTGAAAGGGTTCTGATTGTTTTTATTTTTGCAGCTATTCTCGCCTTTCTGCTGAACCCTCCCGTCACATTTGTATCTCATTTCATCCCTCGTTGGGTAGGGGTAGTGCTGGTGTTTTTACTGGCCTTTTAGCTTCTAGGTGGGTTAAGGGCAAAGTAAGGATTAGCTACCCTTTCCCAAGCACAGCATTTATTAGAACAGGCTCCTCAATTTTTAGTCTAGGCGATTGCACTGTTGGAAACACATCAATGCTTTCTGCTAAAGCGCAATATTACGGTCGATTTCAGCACCTTTGAGGCACAACTGCGCCAACAAGTCCTGGGCACCATTGGCATGGGTTTTTCCACACTGCAAAATCTGTTATTCAATTTGCTAGATGTGATTGTGATTGCGGTGGTTGGCTTCTTTATGCTGCTAGATGGTAGACGACTATGGAATCTGATCGTGAGGCTGTTTCCACCCGGCTTACGCGATAATTTGACCAGGGCAATTCAAAAGAACTTTATGGGTTTCTTTTGGAATCGGTTGCTGTTATGAATCTTCTTCGCCCTCTCTACCTTTGTGGTGTTTATTTTTCTGGATATTCCTATGCACTGGTTAGGGCTGCTGTCGCAGGCGCATTTGACCTGATTCCCGGTATTGGCGCAACGATTGGGATTAGCCTCATCTGCCTGATTATTCTGCCTCAAGGAATTCTGCTCAGTTTGAAAGTTTTAGTGGGTTGCATTGTTTTACAGCAGGTTGAAGAAAACTTACTCATGCCCCGTATTATGCAAGGCTCCATTAATATAAATCCAGTCATTATGTTCTTTGCGCTATTAGTGGGGGCGCGAGTCGCTGGATTGGTCGGAGTTTTTCTGTCGCTCCCGATCGCGGGCGTGGTGATCGGCATCCTGGATATTGATGAAATACGTGGGGAAAAGACAGAAGAACCTTCTGGTTGATGTGGAAGCTAGTTGGCTTGAGGTTTCGATTAAGATATTTTGTTTTAAATCTCTGGGAGAGCAATTATGAAAGGTTTAAAGGGAAAAAACGCACTCATTACTGGAGCGAGTTCAGGCATTGGGCAGGCGATCGCCATTCGTCTTGCTCAAGAAGGTTGCAACATTGCCGTTAACTATCGCAAAAGCTTAGAAGAGGCAGAAGATACTGAAGAAATAGCTCTGCAAAAAGCCTGTGGACAAGCATCGGAATGCGGGGTTGAAACGCTATTAGTTCAGGGAGATGTCTCCAAAGAAGACGACATCCTTCGTATGGTGAATAGTGTCATTGATAAATTTGGTAGTCTGGATATCCTGATTAATAATGCTGGGATTCAAACAGAAAGCGCCTCCCATGAAGTGCCAACCGATGAATTCGATCGCGTAATTGCCGTTAATTTGCGAGGTGCATATCTCTGTGCGCGGGAAACCATTAAGCATCTGTTAGAGCAGCAGCGCTCTGGGGTGATTATCAATATTTCGAGTGTGCATGAAATCATTCCCCGCCCGATGTATATCAGCTATTCCATCAGTAAAGGCGGCATGGGAAATCTGACTAAAACCCTAGCGTTGGAATACGCAAACCGAGGCATCCGCGTCAATGCTATTGCGCCCGGTGCAACAATTACACCGATTAATGAAAGCTGGACTGACAATCCAGAACAAAAGGCAGTGGTTGAAAGCCATATCCCCATGGGGCGGGCAGGCACATCGGAGGAAATGGCTGCAGCAGCGGCATTTCTGGCATCAGATGAAGCGGCTTACATTACGGGACAAACGCTCTATATTGATGGTGGATTGACCCTCTATGCTGACTTTCGCGAATCTTGGTCTGCCTAAATTAACTGGGAGAAACTATGGAGAGGAAATAGGCGATCGCTGTCATTTTACCTAAACAAGGATTTTTTTGGGCGATTGCTTTCTTTACTCACCGGACACTAGACTAAACCGCATTAAGGTCTCAGGCAGATATGATTGAACGTGGCAGCCAGGAAGGCATTGGGGACGAGTTAGACCGCAAAGATGTCAAGTAGTGGTATCTTGCTGCGTAACAATCAAATAATTCATTGGGGCGATGAACTTGATAGAGAAAAATCATCGATCGCGCTGACGTGACTGCGCTCCAAAAATCAATAGTTTCTGCTATTAATGTAAGTCATGAAATTAATTGATTATTTTAACATATTATTCGGATTTGGGAGCGATTTCCTGGGCGGAAGTTTCCTAGTTTTGCCCTTTTTTTGTGGGCATAAAATGGTATTTTCCAGCGCCAAGACGCTGTGAGCTATAGATGCCAGCATCACCTGAAAAAAGGTAGCTCATCACACAAGCGATCGCCACAAACACCCCAGATTCGGGTCCAAAAAGTTCAATTCCCATTAAAGTTGCAGCGATCGGTGTATTGGCAGCGCCACCAAAGACTCCCACAAATCCCATTCCTGCCAATAAAGGTGCTGGTAATCCCAAGATTAATGACAAAGCATTGCCTAAGGTGGCGCCAATAAAAAATAGAGGAGTAACTTCACCGCCCTTAAAACCAGCCCCTAATGTCAACGCCGTTAAACCTATTTTTGCCGCAAAATCCCAAGGCGGTAACTGAGAGTAAAACGCATCGACAATGGTAGGAATACCAAGACCGATATACTTAGTTGAGCCGCTCGCCCAAACAGTCAAGGCGACAATAACACCGCCGATTGCCGGACGTAAAGGAGGGTAGGATATCTGGGCTTTAAAGAAGTGGCTAATTTGATGAGTTAGTTTCGCAAAAATCATCGCTACAATGCCGAAAATTATGCCAGCTATAATTGCATAAACTAGCCCCATTGGAGTTATCATTGGTACAAGCTGAGCGTGGCGGTATGCGGTGTGATGCAACCCCAGATTTAAGGTAATGCGATCGCCCACCACTGCTGCAACTAAACAGGGAAAAAGAGCATTGTGGTTAATCGTACCAATCGCTAAAACCTCTAAACCAAAAATAGTTCCAGCTAAGGGAGTTCCAAAAACCGAAGCAAATCCTCCACTAATCCCCGCCATTAATAAAGTTCGGCGATCCCTGGGTTTAAAGTCGAATATTTTAGTCAACTGATCGGCAAGGGATGCCGCAATTTGTAGGGCTGTCCCTTCCCGACCTGCTGAACCTCCAAATAAATGGGTTAAATCTGTCCCTAACAGCACCATAGGAGCCATTCGTAAGGGAATAATGCTTTGGGGATGATGAATCTCTTCGAGTAAAAGATTATTTCCGGCTTCTACTTTTTTGCCATATTTATGATAAATCCAACCGCTGAAGAATCCACCTAGGGGTAGTAAGGCGATCGCCCATAAATGAGATTCTCGCCAATTGGTTGCCCATTCTAAAGATGCGAGGAGAGCGGCGGAACCAAGACCGGAAAGCATACCAACGATACAAGAAATAATGAACCACTTGCTGAGTTGCAGAATGACTGTGAACTGCTCAAGTTGAGGGAGACTTTTCATAAGGAATGATTCTTTTGGATAAATTTAGGCTCGTTGCGATCGAGCCTAAATCTGCGTTAATTATTGCCTGATTATGAACCGCAGAGGGCGCAGAGGACGCAGAGAGGGGAGAAGAGTATCAAGGGGAGATAAAACCCATATTTGGGATTACTTGTAACTAGATTCCACCAAGATGACAGGAATAGGACTGGTTTCTAAGACGGCTTGAGAAACCGAACCGACTAGCACTTCTTCCCAAGGTTGATGCCCTCGTTTTCCGATCGCAATATATGTCACTTGCCGAGCTTGCGCCACGCGGATAATCTCCTCTGGAACTGTACCCGAAAGACTCAGGAACTCATAGCGAATATCTGATAATATTCGTTGTGCTTGTTGTTGTAATTGTAAGTTGGTGCTTTTATCTCCCAGATTATCTACATACAAAACAATCACATCTCCATCACTGCGCCGAGCTAAGTCTGCGGTCTTAGTTAAAACATCTGTTGTTAGGGGAGAAGCGTCTACTGCTGCGAGAAAAACTGGACGACCGGAAATAGCTACTTTGGTCGGGTCAACTTCGCCTTTTTCTAATAGTTTGGGGGCAAAGGTAGGAATTGCCCAAGCACCCAAGGGAGCGGTTACTAAAATTGAGAGAGCTGCGATCGCCAAAATCGTCTCGCCACCAGCAATGCCCTGAGCTAGGGGAATCGCCCCTATCGCCGCCTGTACCGTTGCCTTAGCGGAATTTCCTGCTAGCAAAAACAGCCGTTCTTTCCCAGTCCAATTACTACCTAAAGTGGAAAGATACCAACCGAGCGATCGCCCAATCAGAGTCCCGATCGCCAACACCAACAGACCAACCACCAAGGTATTGCCTAAGACATTAAGTTGAATACTGGCTCCCAGCAGCACAAACAAAATAATTTCCGCGATCGTCCACAAACTGTCAAAGCCACCCCGCAATCTTCGTGCTAAAGGCGCATCGAACTCAATCAGGAAAAACCCCGCCGCCATGACAGCCAAATAGCCAGAGAAAACCGGAATATGTTCGGCTGATACTACCAGCCCTAGGGCAAAGCCAGCAGCCACTAGGGAGTCCTGAACCGCAGTTTGAGTCCAGTTTTGCTTGACTAATAGTGACACCAAAATTCGAGCAGTAACCCATCCCAACAGCACCCCCAAGGTAATTTGGATGAGGATTTGAAATGGCAGCAATTGCAGAGGGCTGAGGGTGATTCCTAGTAAGGTAATGGCTGTAGCTTTCCCTTGGGACAGAAATGCTAGCAGTAGGCTAAACACCAGCAAAAGCAATACATCTGACAAGGCACTTCCAGTCAGAATCGCATCGGGAATTCCTTTTTTTACTCCCCAACCTAGACTTTTTAACCGCAGCATTCCGGGAACAATTACTGCTGGAGATTCCGCGCCAATGATGCAGCCTAGCAGTAGCCCCGTCAAAAAATCAAACTCAAGTAGCCACATCGCGGCGACAGCAATAGAGATAGCCTCGCAAGCCGCAGGCAGAAAGCCTAATCGCAGCGCCACGGTTCCCTGTTGGGATAGCTTTTCGCGATCGAGTCCTAACCCCGCCTTCATCAAAATCACCATCACGGCAATGGTGCGAAGGGAATTCGCAGCGCCCAAAACCTCTGGGCTAATGACATTGCCCAGTTGCGGGCCTAATAAAATGCCCACCAGCACCATACCTACGAGTGCTGGAGCTTTCAGCCGTCGAGCAATCTGCCCGACAAAAAAGCCCATTAATAAAATCCAGATAATACTTTCTAACATCACGCCACCTTGAAGCTGAATCGATGAAGGTGACTTGTAGGGGAAAGATCGATCGAGGCATCCGCACTATCCTACCCTTCCGCCACAAGTCGGAACAGTAGGAGCCATCAGCCTTTTAAACGTTATGAAGATTATTAATAACGAAGGGCGGTTTCGGCGAGCTCCATCGCCATCATTACTTTTATACCACTATTGAAGCTGATCTTCCATTTCCGTGCCCCTTCCCTAAAGCAATTCGCAAATTGAGCTTTTCCGATTCATTGTTCCCAGCTAGGATGCGTCAAATCTGGGCGATTATTTATAGCTATTTCTATCGCCCTGCCATGGGAACTATTGTGATTGAGCGACTGATTGTGCCGAGTCAGGGCGGCCAAACAGATGAGGCTACAGCCAAAAATGCGATCGCGCCTGCACAAACTGCTATAGAGGCGATCGAGTCGCTAGCTGCGGGTAGCCCCTATCTGGTCGGCAGCGAAGCGAGCATTGCTAATTTCTACGTGATTCCCATCTTTATCTACATTTCCCAAACTCCAGATTTTGAAGTGATTACCCCTCAAACGCCGAAACTACGGACATGGTGGGAGAAGGTAAGTTAGTTGCCCAGCATCAAAAAAGTGTGTGTCTAAGTGCAATCAAATTGGCAGCAGGAAACCACAGGAATAGAACTCGAACAGATGTAATCTTTGGCATCTAAATGTTGACCTAATTGGGGGACTGAATTCTCTACGAGAAGCGATGGCATCACCATTTGGATCGTCTTTATCTAGGATTTTGGCATCAAATTTATTGGTGAGTCAGAATGCCGAGAATGAGGAAGCAGAACTAGCGGGTGCAAAATCAATTCAAGCCCTGTCGGTACAAATTACCGCAATGGGAACTGATATTCAAGCCTGTTTCAGGAGGAGATTTAGACCTGTTACTTGCTAACCTGTTAAAGGCTGAGGCTGCCTCTATACTTGCAAGATTGCTTGCGCGGCCTTATAAATAAGGGAGAAAATCTTGTCTCAACAACCAGTCCTCAAGAAAATCAGAAACGATGTCCAACGAAGCGTCTGACCGTCTTAAACAAAATTCTGAAAAAATTATGGGGATGTGGGAGAAGCGGGCGCGTGAGGAAGTTGGTGCATCAACGCATCAAAATTCTCTTGTCTTGCAAAATTCCCTACCTCTGTACTTAAACCAACTGGTAGATGAACTCTCAAACAGAATTGACAGGACACCTGCCCGAATCACAGCCGACGAGGTAGAAAGCACCCGGATTGGCAAGCTGCATGGGCATGAACGGGCGGGGTATGCTGACTACTCTATCACTCAACTCATTTTCGAGTATCACCTCCTCCGTCAAGTAATATTTCAAGTTTTAGAAGAAGAAGCACCTTTAGGAGTGCGGGATCGAGACATTATTATCGGCTCCATTGAGCAAGCCGTTAATGACGCGGCCACTCAATTCTCCGAAACGCTGCGAGATATTCAAGAACTATTTATGGTGACGCTAACTCACGACCTCAGAAATCCCATCAATGTCGTAAAAATGGGAACTCAACTGACTCTGCGGCGGCTGGAACGAGGAGATACCCACATGGATGTGGCCGCGAGGATGCTCGGTGCGATCAATCGGCTGGATTCGATGATTCAAAATCTGCTTGATGCGAGCCGGCTGCGGGCAGGGCAGAGCTTAAAGATTGAACTTGAAGAATGCGATTTTGAGATGCTAGTCCAAGAGGTGGTAGAAGATTTGAGTTTCGCCTATGGAGAGCGGTTTGTTGTGGTTTCTGACCCTGATATCTGGGCTTTTTGCAGCCGTAAAGAAATACGGCGGGTGATTGAAAATTTAGCAATTAACGCTGTGAAATATGGTAGTGCTAGTACGCCGATTACACTCACACTCCAGCAAACTGAAACCCAGATCAGCCTTACTATCCATAATGAAGGCGATCCGATCGCCCTTGACGCTCAATCCATCCTATTTCAACAATTTCGTCGAACCATTTCTGCCGAGGAGCAAACCGGCTGGGGATTAGGATTATTTTTAGCAAAAAATATTACTGAGGCGCATAAAGGGAAACTGGAAGTTGAAAGTGCAGAGGGCAAGGGGACAAGCTTCATCATTAAGTTGCCTAAATTTCCCTGTTAGTTGGCCTAGTTGCTGAGAGACTTATGTTTAGCAAGAGAAATCTTTTGGTCGATAAGGGCTTTTGTTAAGTTGACTTGAACAATATTTCAATGGATTCCAGCTCTGCCTTACCCTATATACTTATGCGTACTAGCAAAAATATTTAGAAGTCAAAGCACTGTAAAATACAGGTTTTAGTCTTAACTACCATTGTGTTACTGCTGCTAAACCTCAGCCAAGTTGTGCTAAAAAATTCAAAAAATATAGATAACGTTGGCCGGTTTTCAATCACTCACTTAAAAAAGGAATTTATGCCGGGACACGACATTATCGTTATTGGAACTTCGACAGGCGGACTCAAATAATGGAGGAAAAGGTCACGTTTTTGCGTCAATTGTCGGAGCAAATGGGAAATTACAATTTACAAAGTGCGGCAGCAAAATACGAAGAGCGCGCCACAAGCCTGGATGCCGAAGTATCGCTGATTCGAGGCATCATTCTCAACGGCTTTGCCACGAAACGAGCCATTGCCGACACAGAGGAAGAGCAGCCCGAGTAACTCAACGTCGAGCTAGTTTTCTTTCCACCGAGCAATACGCTTAACGAGTGTTTTACAGCCCCGTAAAATTTTAGTCGTCAAGGCGCATCACTTATTACTTTAGACAACTGAGAAATGTGACGGTAATCTTATAGACGTATAGTATTTTTAGCCTCATTTAAATTAAATTTCATTGGGTTATGCTAATATATCGAGCCTGATTCTTAACGCGATCGATCCAAGTTTGAATTGCGGGGAATCTGGTTAAATCAAATCCACCTTCGTCAGCAACGTGAGTGTAAGCAAATAAACCGATGTCAGCAATAGTATAGCGATCGCCCGCAAAAAACTCATTTTCTGCTAAATGCTGTTCCATCACCCCCAAAGCAGCATAACCCGGTGCTTGTTTTTGTTGGAGTGCTTCCTGATATTCTTCTGCTTTCCCTGTCATATACCAAAAACGAGAAGTAGCAATAAAAGGTTCGTGACTGTACTGTTCAAAAAACAACCACTGCATGACTTGAGCGCGTTCAAATTTATCCGTGGGGAAAAACTCAGTTTCTTCGCTCAAGTAAAACATAATCGCATTCGATTCAAACAGAAATTTACCCGGTGCGATTTCTAACACCGGAATGCGACCATTGGGATTTTTGACCAAAAATTCAGGTGTGCGGCTTTTTCCTTGGAGAATATCAATTTCTGTGCGATCGAACGCCATATTGAGCTGAGTTAAGAGCAAGCGAACTTTATAGCAATTGCCCGAGGAGGAATACTCGTAAAGTTTAAACATGAGTCTTGAGAAGATTTTACGATCTTAAATGATCTCATAAATTAGATAATTTACGCACGATGAGTTAACAGTTGTTGGCTAAAATTATTTTGGCGATCGGTGTCGATCGCCAAAACCAGCCACTTCTGCCAAAGTATAAAGCGGCCGGCCCTTCACCTCCTCGTAAATACGCCCTATATACTGGCCCAAAATCCCAATACTAACCAACTGCACCGCACCCAAAAAGAAAACCGCCATAATCACAATTGTCAAACCAGTTAATGCCGAACCCGCAGAGAAAAGACGCCAATACAAAACCAAAAAAGCCATCAAAACAGACACGAAAGCCGAAAACAAACCCAAATAAATCGACAGTTGCAAAGGAACTTTTGAAAAAGACACTAAACCGTTCATCGCCAAAGCAAAAGATTTACTGAACGTATACTTAACATCGCCAGCAAAACGCGGATCGCGTTCAAACTTAACCGCCGTTTGTTTAAAACCAATCCAAGCGCGCAGTCCCCGAATGTAGCGGTTGCGTTCAGGCATCGCATTGAGTACGTCCACCACGCACCTATCCATCAAACAAAAATCTCCCGTATCTATGGGAATATCAACATCAGCAAGATTCCGCAAAATGCGATAATACATATAAGCGGGCAACCGCTTAAACCAACCCTCTTGACGGCGGTGAGTGCGCTGAGCGTAAACAACTTGATAGCCCTGCCGCCACTGTTCTACCATATCTATAATTAGCTCTGGCGGGTCTTGCAAATCGCCGTCCATGATGACTACAACTTTACCAGTAGAAAAGTTTAAACCAGCAGTTACAGCTATTTGATGGCCGAAATTGCGAGCAAAACTAAGGTAGCAAATTCGCGAATCTTTTTCGTGCAATTCTCGCAAAAGTTCGAGAGAGCGATCGCGGCTACCATCATTAATTAAAATTAATTCTACTGGGCCGTCTAGCCGATCCATCACGGCACTAATTCGCCGATACAATTCAGCGAGATTTTCTTCTTCGTTATAGATAGGAATTACCAAAGAATACTTAGGTGTATCGTTCATTGCAGTTTTTGTTTAAAAATCAGCTTTTCAACCCTTCAATCAAAAGTTTCTTTTTCCCCAAACACGCTGGCTGCTTCACGACAGAGATTCGGCACGTAATTTCGCTCTTTGAGCCAGACAACAGCAGCAGAAAAAATAGCAGCCTACCAAAACTTATCTATTTTCTTAAATACGAAAAATAAAAGACACCATAAGACTGACGCACGCCCAACAAAAATATCTGTTATCATAGATGTTTAGTCAGACTATAAAAATTACAATCATAACCCATTGATTCAAAATTGCATGACAAATTCCAATTATCTGTGGCAAGCAAATCAAGACTTAAGCGAAGCTTGTCTGCAACATCCCTTTGTCAGAGGCCTTGCTGACGGCAGCCTCCCCCAAAATAGTTTTGCATATTACGTTGCACAAGACGCATTTTTTCTGGGAGCCTTCGCTCGCGCTTACAGTATCGCTGCGGCAAAAGCACCCGACTGGGAGGGGTTTGAAATCCTCCACAATCTCGGCAGCGGTGTTTTAGAAGAACTTCGGTTGCATCAAGGATATGCAGGCAAATGGGGGGTAAACTTGCAAGAGGCTAAACCGGGAATCGCTACCCGCCGCTACACAGATTTTTTATTAGCGACAGCCTGGGGAAGCGGTGTCGGTTTGACAGTAGCCGCGATGACTCCTTGCTTGCGGTTGTATGCTTTTTTGGGACAGCAGCTAGCTAAACCTCATATACCGGAACACGCCTTTAGCGACTGGATTTCTACCTATAACAGCCCTGATTTTGAGATTTTAGCAAAACGGCTGGAAAGTTTGGTCGATCGCTACGCAGAAGCTGGGCCGGAAGTAGAAGCAACCTATCGCTACGCTATGCTGTGCGAAAGAGACTTTTTTCAGGCAGCTTGGGAAATAGAGTGAACTACCCAACACCCATCTGAGTACAGATAGGGTGTGGGCTTCCCAATTCAACGGGGATTGCCTCAGCCTTCATGGATTTTTTACGTCCTGATGGCTTTGGTCTTACATCCCCTCCAAGGGCAGAAGCGCTAGTTCCTAACGCCAAAACTCGCAAGCCTTCGTTTTTAATATTTATTGCAGCGTTGATGTCTCTATCATGCCGCTTTTGACAGTGAGGACAATCTACAAGTCTTACACCCAATGAATCATATCCTTTTTGCAGTATTGGGATGGGTAGTAGAGTCTCGCTACAAAGTTGAGAAGATGGGAAAAACCGCCCTATTTCTTGGTAGGTGTGACCAAATCTTTCGGCTTTGTACTTGAGCATAGTTAGAAAAATTCCCCATCCTTGGTCTGATATTGCTTTTGCCAAGTTGGGATTTTTAACCAGATTCTTAACTGCCAAATCTTCTACACAAATAACTTGGTTTTCGTAGGCTATTTTGCGAGATAGCTTGTGTAGGAAGTCTTCTCTTACTCTAGCTATTTTGCTAGATACTTTGGCAACTAAAAGTTTAGCCTTGCGACGCTTGTTAGATGTTTTATCCGTCTTTTGGGCTAATTTCTTTTGTTTGCGTTTTCTATTCCTTTCTAGCTTGGCCAATTGCTTCTTAGGTAGGTTGTATTTTGAACCATCTGAAGTTATAGCAAAGTTTTTCAACCCCAAATCAACACCGATAGCTTCTCTAATTGCGACTACGGGCGTATGTTCTTGGTTAAAAAGAATAGAAGCATAATACCTACCATCTGCGTTTCTTGATATTGTTACAGTCGTGAATTTACCATCAGGAAGGTCTTGGTGAAACACGGTTCTCATTAACCCCAAATTACCAGGAAACTTGATTACAGAATCCTGTGGTATTAGTTTCACATTTTGGGGATATTGAATCGATTGCTTACCATGTTTAGATTTGAATCTAGGAAATTTAGCGCGTCCCTCAAAAAAGTTTACAAACGCGCTTGAAAGATTGAATGTTACTCGTTGTAAGACCTGACTATAAGCCAGTCCTAACCATTCATATTCCTTTTTCAAACCAGGAAGCAACTTGTCCATCGCAGCTTTAGAAAGACCTTTGGCAGTTTCTTTATACGCGGTAGTAGTGGCATTGAGCAGATAATTCCACAACCATCGAGTATTGCCAAAACATTGAGCCAAGTAGGATTCCTGCTCGTCGGTAGGATAAATTCTGACTTTCACTGCTCTGTACATGGCATCGACCTTACCGTGTTTACATATTCATGGTAACAGAAATTAAAAATATGTCAACTCACAACAAATATTTTGCTCGTTTCCGACCTGTCAGAGAACCTCGCTATCGCATTGGTCAGAGGACTGTCGTCAACGGTTCGGCTGACGCTCACCGGAAGCCTCACGCGCAATTCATCAAGGGCACGCTCCCTGGGTACAGGTACAGTGTGAGCCTTCTTGCTGTTATGGGTAAACCGATTGCAGAGCACCGGAGTTTATTAGTAGTGCTAAAGAGCAAAAACCGAAACAGACGACTGTAATGCTCAGCCTTTTTCGCAACTACGACAACAAATAGCCACCGCCCAAAGCCATCGCAACTTTACTAACAGCTTGCAACCACCAATAATGCCCCCAAGAACGCCCAACTATTCATTAGTGCCCCTGCTAATTCCACTTGCATTCCAAGAGTCGTCAACCCGCGTATCAGCAAAGGAAATAGGGGATAAAAAGCTACAGAATGCTGCTGCTCGTCCTCTGCATAGCTGTAGCCTAAATTAGCGATTTCGAGGTACCATTTACCGTCGCAGTGCGAAAACTGTTCCCAGCCACTTTTGGGAAGGAAGCCGCTTACAAAATCCCGAGGTGGCCGGGGATCATACAGGGGCGGGTTTTTGCAGACTAAAGGAGTAATTAGCTGCATCCCGAGCGCAATTATCGATCGGCTCAGAAACCACATAGCAATTACAAAAATTAACCCGTCCCTGCTTTTGGAGCGCTCCAGGCGCGGAATTACTTCTAGCCCTAAATCCGTATTTGCCATGGCTAAAACAGCGCAAGACTGTAGATTTAAAATTAAAGTATAGTCCGCTGCCGAGCGCTAGCCAAATATATACGTAAGTACAGGCGTACTGCTAATTTTAACGTCCGAGTTTATTGGGAATTCCTTCGCAGCCACCGGGAATAGTCTCTCTCGACTTAGAGCCACACCAAGCGCAGCAGTAATAGCGCTGCTCGTCCGACAGCCGCTTGACACCGGTGAAATCAGCATGTTCAACCACAGCGCCGGTATGTTCACCCGTTTGATAGTTGGGAAATTCGGTACGGCTGCGGGGAGATGCAGTTTCTGCCGAGCCGTAGAATAATGCGGCGCCTCTCATGTCGGCGCGAGCAAGATTGGCGTCGTACAAGACAGCGCGGGAGAGGTTGGCTTTCACTAAATCGCACTTGCTGAGATTGGCGCGGACGAGGTTGGCTTCGCTCAAATCCGTCCACCGCAAATCAGTGCCAGCCAGGTCAGCACCCGCTAACATGACATTGAGATCGATAACACGGATACCGTGATCTCTATCTTCAGCGTAGCCGCCGTCACCGTCAAGGATGGGGCGGCCTAAAAGCCGATCGCGCTTCAGAGGAGTAACCAATCTAGACTGCGACAAAAACCGCAGAATTTTAGCTTTACCTTCAGCATCTACACTGCTCATAATTGCAGCCGTGCGGCCTTCTGCGATCGCCCTTTCCTGCGGCCAGTCTTCCAAAAACCCTTGTTCGTCAAGCGCTAAGTCCGAAACCCCTTGAAAATAAGCATCGATCGTTTGCTGCTGCGTAATTCTGTTTTGCTGAATCGTCAAATCTTTCGAGATCACGTACTGCCGCCAAGCCACGTAAACGCCCAAAATTGCGATCAAAATTTGGCCCAAAGCGCCGATCAGCTCGCCGAGAGCGCCGATGGCGTCCCAGTTGATTTGGATGTTGCGGCTTCCCGGTTCAGTATTACTACCGCTGAGCATCAGCAAGCCAACAATCCCAGCTAAAAGCCCGAAGCAGGCGACGATCAGAGTGCGCCAAGTCGGCGGAATTACCTGCGCCCAGATTTTGCCCCAACTCGGCCACATCAGCCGCAGCGATATGCCGATCGCACCGATGGCGCCAATTAAGCCCAGCCAAATATTGTCATTGGCCAGCCCAAAAATCATCGCTGCGATCAACCCCAGCGTCACCACGGACCCAGACTTCTCAGTAGTCGTTTGTTCCGGCTGCTGCGGCAATAAAACCTTGCGAGTTGGAGGCGGCGGTATCGGTTTTTTCGGTTCAGCAGTAGCGACGATTGTCCCTGATTCTGGTGGCGCAGTAGGGCTCGCACCGTTGAGACTTTCTACAGTCACGTTAGATTCAGGGCGATTGGGTTGAGAAGAGTTGTTTTCTGGTGTCATGCGTTGAGGCAAGTTCTAATTTTGGCCGATTACTAAAACGATTTTAACTAACTTTCGCAGGATTCTAGATAGCATTACAATAGAAATATCCACTAATTATACTCAAAGAGGTCACATATTATGACCCTGGTACTCCCCAATCTGCCAGAAAAACAAATGGGTCAAGTAATCACTACAATCACCGTCACGAATTTCATAGATCTATTTATGGCTGAACGGGGATTCATTGCTGCTGAGGAAGTTCGCTCTGTTATCCTCGATAACGTTGTTGTCGATACCGGAGCGACTCTGCTTTCCTTGCCAGCTCCTATTATTAGCCAACTAGGTTTAAGACAAGTAGGAGAAAGAGATGTAGAAACATCAGCGGGAATCAAAAAAGGTCGAATTTTTGCAGGCGCTCAAATTATTGTAGAGGGGAGATAAGGCAGATTTGATTGTTTAGAGTTACCCGAAGGCGTTTCTGCTGTTTTGCGGGGCGTGATTCCCATGGAATAACTAGGCTTAGAACCTGATTTGAAAAATCGACGGTTGCGAGTATTGCCGATGAACAATCAGCAAACATATCTGATGGGTTAGTCGATCGGCGTTTACCATCATAGCACAAACTTGTCGCCTGTGATTCCTATCATTCCCCGTCAATTATCCGCCATCAAAAATGTTTATAGTGAGAACTAAACTTCTCAAAAAAATTTGAGTAATTTATTCCTCATCACAAACGAGTTCTCTCGATTAGTGAGATGTTATATATTATTAACATCGGTTAAATAAAAGCAATCGAAAAATGTTTTTTTTTGGTATAGGTAAGTTTTTTTCCCTACATCTAGCGAGCAGAATAAGCCTTGAGCAAATACACGCCAACCGTCCCAAATATCAAAACAATTATCCCCAAAACTAACTCCACACTAAACCTTTGAGCATTGCCCAAAGCGACAAGAATTTGCTGTCGCACCACAAACGCCAACAGCCAGCAAATCTCCGCCTTCAGCCAAGCCAAAAGGCCTCTGCCCAACCGATATTGCCGGTGAGCGTTCTCAGAAGTAATCCGTACCGGATAATTAAAAGTATGGGGATAGCGCGAAACCGCAGTTAAAACCGCAAAAATAATGGCAGCAACCGCCGGCACGAGCCAAATCGTCACCTTGTCGCCCCAAGCATCAGGCAGCCCCCCTAAGCTGAAATGAATCGGAATTCGATCGGGCAAAACGGCCCAAAACTTGACGATGAGCAAAACAGCCAGCAAAATCGCGATCGCACCGAAAAGCTCTACTGCCACTAAAACAGGCGAAAGCCTCAGAGAAATAATCGGTCGTTGGTTTGGTGCGTTTCCAGTCATGGCTACTTAAAATTAGATTAATATTGAAAATAATAGTATTGGTTCCAATTTCATCCCCCAACAGCTTTCGTTGGGGGTTTCCAAACATCCCGCGAGGTTCTATGACGGCTCAGGTCTTGATTGAAAAGAAAAAGTTAGAAAAACCGCCCCTAACAATACACACATTAGGCGATCGCGTCCTGCGGCAGCCAGCAAAGCGCGTCAAAAGCGTTGATGCAGAAATTCGGCAGCTAGTCCGAGAAATGCTGCAAACCATGTACAGCGCCGACGGTATTGGTTTGGCCGCCCCCCAAGTCGGAGTCCACAAACAAGTAATCGTCCTCGACTGCGACCCGGAAAACCCCGCAACACCCCCAATCGTTTTGATCAATCCCACCATCAAAAGTAGCAGCGGCGATATCTGCATCTTGCAAGAAGGGTGTTTGAGCATTCCGGGAGTTTATTTAGAAGTCAAACGCCCAGAAGTCATTGAAGTATCCTACCGCGACGAATACGGTCGCCCACAAACCCTGATAGCAACAGAGTTACTGTCGAGGGCAATTCAGCACGAAATGGATCACCTCAACGGAGTGCTGTTTGTAGACAGAGTAGAAAACAAGCTGGCACTAAATGAAGCATTAGTCAAGCATAAATTTTCGCCCAAGGCAGTAAAATCAGTATGATGGCAGGAACTCCGAAAAGTGGTTTACTCTTAGCTCTTTCGTGCATCACTGCGATCGCGGCAGTCGGCTCCATCTTTGAGCTGTCATCGGGAGAAGCTCAACTTGGCAATTTAGTCACGGGCATCATCCTCGCCCTGAGCGTACCGCTAACGGGCATATTTTTCTATGCAGCCGTTCAGGATGCCAGGGCAAATCTATAAGCAGAGTTTTTAGTCATGAGTTTTTAGTCATTAGACATCTCCAGAAAAGTAGGTTTTGGGCAGGCAGGATGCCTAACCCTTAATCCCCACAAGAATTTTTGGAGATGTCTATTAGTCATTAGTTAGCACCTAACAACTAATAACTGTGGCAGAAAAATAGCGGATAAATAACATCAGCTAACAGCTCGCGAACTCATCACTAATCACTGTGGAGTAAAGACTGCCCAAAAATAACATCAGCTAACACCTCGCGCACTCATAACTCATGACTAATGACTGATGACTGATGACTCATAACTCATGACTAATGAAATCGGATTTCTGCGACAAGTGCCAGCCAAAGACGCTGCGGGAACGCCAGCATCCAAGTACCAACTTTGTGAAGATGGGGAATTGGTCATCGGACGCGATCGCAATTGTCAAATAGCTTTAGAGTCGATCAATCACGGCATGGTTTCCCGTCGCCACGCCACGATCCGTCCCCTAACTCAGGGTACTGTGACGAGATGGGAAATTTGCGACCTCAACAGCGCTAACGGAACTTATATCAACGGGAAAAAGCTCTCTGGCTGCCAAACTTTAGAAACAGGCGATCGCATCAGTCTCGGCCTTGACGGCCCTGAATTTATATTTGAATCTCCCGTAACCCCTTACCAAAATAAACCCGGATTAAGAGCACCACAAAGGGGCAATTTTGCTGGTAGCGAAAAAGACGTTCTCACTTTAACTCAATTATTCCCGATCGCCTCCACTGGCAAACAATTAAGCCAAAAAGCTTACTTATATCCAGGTATTGCCACAGTTATTGTTGTCGTGTCGATGTTTGTCGCAGTTGGAAATTCCGCAGCATTCAATTTGCTGCTGTCAGCTTACCTCGCCGGTGCGGCTTACTACTTTATCTATCAACTGTGCGGCAAACACAAGCCTTGGTGGGTATTGCTTGGTTCGGCGTTAGCTACAGTCCTGATTGTGATCAGCCCCTTATTAATTGGATTTATATTCGTATTTAGAGAAATTTTGCCCGGCCGCCTGCCAACTGCAGGCGAAACAATCAGTTTTTTGCCTTTTTTGAACAGAATGTTTTTCGGGGCGGGTCTGATGGAAGAATTGCTGAAAGCCCTGCCCGTTTTGGGAGCGATGCTGCTGGGAAATTGGCTGCGAAATCCGTGGCGCGATCGAATCGGCGTTTGGGAACCTTTAGACGGAATTCTGTTAGGAAGTGCTTCGGCAGTCGGCTTTACACTGTTAGAAACTCTGGGACAGTACGTTCCCAATGTCATCCAAAATGTCACCCTGCAAGCAGGGGCGGAGGCCGGACAATTAGTAGGATTGCAGTTGCTAATTCCCCGCATTTTGGGTTCCGCCGCCGGACACATGGCTTACAGCGGCTATTTGGGATATTTTATCGGTTTGAGCGCACTTAAACCCAGGAAGCGCTGGCCTATTTTGGGCGTAGGTTATTTCAGCGCTTCGGCACTTCACGCTTTGTGGAATGCGTCGGGAGCCGTCAGCGTACTTTTGCTGGCCTTGGTGGGAGTTTTGTCCTATGCCTTTTTGGTAGCCGCGATTTTGAAAGCCAGAGCTCTATCTCCCAATCGAGAGCAAAATTTTGCAACTCGAATATTCTTGGAAAAGTGACTTCTGAGTGCTTAATTGTTGAGGTGCGATCGCACTTCAAGCTGCCATTTTTTTCTTGTGTTTTAACCAGCTTAAACCTGCCAATGCTAGAGCTGCCGCCCCAGCGGTGAGAGGCTCGGGAACAGGTTCGGGTTCGGTATTAACTAGAGTGTAAGAAACAGGGGTATCGTAATAGATCCTTCTCCCGTCGAAGTATGGCTCACTATAACTGGACGTAATATATACCTCCGTATAACCCCAGAACAGAGGATACACCCCGTTAATACCCATAGACCAACTTGCCCTGCCCTCCCGCCTGAAGAAATAAGGCCCTCCTGGTTCGTCTGGAGGACTGATATATTCACTGATCCCTGTGTCGTAGCCATAACCATTCAGTCCGAGAAAATCCCCTTGATAAAATGAAGCTGTAAACCCTGCCAAATTGTAGTATTCTTTGCTTCCTTCAAAAGAAGAGCCAAGAATTAAATTGTATGCTCTTCCCTCGGAAACGGCAATTGATTCATCTCCTATTCCTGTAAGCGAGGAGTTATCCACCTTAAAAAAACCGCTAGCTGGAACATCTTCCACATCGAAAGTGTAGTTGAGTATGGCGGCTTGTGCTTTGTCTACTCCTACCAATGACACCGCTGAAAACACACTTAAAATTGTGCTAGCGATCGCACTTCCTAATCTGGGTATTTGTTTGTGACTCATTATTTTTTATTAAACTTTACGTAAGTCTAGTTTATTTAAGTGAGCGATCGCCCGTAATTATCCGCATTCTTAAAGTAAATTTTTTTGAAGTCAAAGATTGCCGAATGTAAATAACCGAACTAATACGGATGCGTCGTCTGTTGTATTTGTATAATTTATGACTTTCACTATTACTTTTGAACACAAACTAGAAAAATGTTTTATCGTAATCGCCAAATATTCCGAGGGGTTTGTGTTGTGGCGATGCTGCGGACGATCGTCCCGCTCTGTATACACATTTAATAAATATTGTCAATACGCAATTTCCAGACATTTTACCGCTGTATTCTGCCCTTGTGTATGAGGAGCTACTGCTTAATTACCTGATGCGACAATCGCAACTTAACTTAGAAATTCTTCACAAATAGTTTGACTGTGGTACTATCTGGATGGCTGTGAGTAGCTGAGGGAAGCCAAGGGGCTTGATTCCTGTGGTGGTGGAGGAGAATCCAGGAGTGCTAGATAGGATGTCATTGGGATACGCAAACGTTTTCGCCCAGCGAAGTCAACCCGAACCCCTCCGCATTGGGGTGATTGGGGTTGGCAATATGGGCCAGCATCACACGCGAGTTCTGAGCTTGCTAAAAGATATCGAACTCGTGGGTGTTGCAGACATAAATGTAGAGCGGGGAATAGATGTAGCAAGCAAATACCGGGTTCGCTTCTTTGAAGACTACCGAGATTTGCTCGCCCACGTAGATGCAGTTTGCGTCGCCGTTCCAACTCGCCTGCATCACCCTGTGGGGATGTCTTGTCTCCAAGCGGGTGTTCACGTTTTAATTGAAAAGCCGATCGCGGCTAGCATTGCCGAAGCCGAATCTTTGGTCAACGCGGCTGCTGAAGCCCACCGGATTTTACAAGTGGGTCACATCGAGCGCTTCAATCCAGCTTTTCAGGAACTCGGCAAAGTGCTGAAAACTGAAGAGTTACTGGCATTGGAAGCTCACCGGATGAGTCCCTATTCCCAGCGGGCTAACGACGTATCGGTAGTTTTGGATTTAATGATCCACGACATCGACTTGCTTTTGGAATTGGCAGATTCCCAAGTGGTGAAGCTGACGGCCAGCGGCAGCAGGGCCTCAGATTCAGGTTATTTAGACTACGTGACAGCGACGTTGAACTTTGCTAACGGCATTGTGGCCACCCTGACTGCCAGTAAGGTGACGCACCGCAAACTCCGTTCAATCGTGGCTCACTGCAAGAATTCTCTGACAGAGGCAGATTTTCTCAACAACGAAATCTTGATTCACCGACAAACAACCGCCAATTACGTGACGGATTACGGTCAGGTGCTTTACCGTCAAGATGGGTTGATCGAGAAAGTTTACACCAGCAATATTGAACCGCTCCACGCAGAATTGGAGCATTTTATTAATTGCGTGCGAGGTGGAAATCAACCTTCTGTGGGAGGAGAACAAGCTCTCAAAGCTCTGCGGCTTGCGAGTTTGATTGAGCAAATGGCTCTCGACGGTCAAGCTTGGTATCCGAAAGAGCTAGAGTCTACTTTGCAAGTTAGCTAAATCGAGACAAATCGTGTCGTTTCCGGGTGCTTTTACAGTTTGGGTTTGTTGTTCGTTGAAGAGGGTAACTGTTCCCATGCAACCGGATTCGATGTCAGTCGATTTGAGATTGGACTATTCGGCGTGAGAAGTTCGGCGAGTGCGAGCGTCGAGTTGCGATCGGTCGAGCGATTTTAGATCTTAGATTGACTCTGCAGATGAATCTGGGGGCTTGAACTAAGGTTTCAACTTTTTTGCTCTCGACAACAGAAGTCGTGGGCAACTATCCGTCTTTAGGTGAAGTCACGATTTATGCCAAAAAAGACCGACTATTTGACGACTGATGGTTTTGCTAACTAGCTGATTTCCTTGAGGACTCAGGTGAATGCTGTCTCGATACAAAGTTGGAAATTCGGTCGCACAATTGAAAATGGGAAGAAAATCTATGTAAGTAATTTTCTCTGTTTCTACGAGTTCGGCGAGACGCGCTCTAGCATTGACTTCCCAGTCGCGAGGGCCCGGGCCGCCGAGTTCGCCCCGCTTGGGCGTGACGGCTAGCAAAAACTCGACGTTGGCGGATACAGCTATTTTCTGGATTTGGCGAATAGCCTCTAAGTTGCAGCCTACTACATCGTCGCTTGTGGCTCCGGGTGCTGCCCATTGGCGAGTCGGCACTGCAGGTAGCAGGTAGCGGCTCAATAACTCTAGCGTAGCCGCTCGGGGTTTGTGATCCGGGTAAGATCGATCGCGCCCCACAACCAGATCACAGGGAGCCGATGCAAACAAATCGTCCGTATTGAGCAGCAAAACCAAAGCCTTTGCCCCAAAAACACCGAAGCGCTTGGCGTAGGCAAGTTGATTCCTCGGCCCCCAAGAATTGGCTGAGGCGTTGAGAACTTCAAAATTTGAATAGTTGACTTGTGAACCTAATTGTGTAGTGTTCGCCAGATTCTGTACTAGCAGTCTCAAATTTCGAGCCATAATTTCCGAGATCGTATCTGTCTGATGTGTCCACCAACCGCCGTTGGCGACAGAATCTCCCAACAGCAAAACACGCAGAGTTTCTGGAGGGGGTGTAGGGGCGATCGCTCCGCTACGCATCGAATACTCGTTAATCTCAATCCGGTTGCCCAAGCGACGCACCTTCTGGTTGGGCGCCAACAAATAGCCACACTCGGCATCGGCAATATAAATCAAGGGATTACCAAAACCCAGCAGCACCCGCAGGAGCACTTCGATTGCCACCCCCAATCCTGCGGTGACAGCCAAAATTATGAGAACAACTTTCACCACTTAACCTCGATAGAGAAGGATAAACCCCTGCCGACACCAAGGTATAAAAAAGAATGCAACTGCAGTCAAGCTCTCAACCCCGATTGTAGTCAGTCGATTTTAGATTAAAGATTAAAGCATTGACTCCACAGATGAATCTGGGAAATCTCCCTAAAATCTAAACTTTTTTTGCTTTCTAGGACTCCTGTCTTTAAGCAAGTATCCCTCTTGGAGTGAAGTAAGTAGGTCGTCCTTGTAAAATCTAAAATCTAAAATCTAAAATCTAAAATGTTATGCCGTCGGGCTTTGAGCAACTTGGCAAGCCCATTAAGTCAACCGGATCGCCCTCGTGGATATAGAATTCTAGAATATACCGTCAAAATCCGCCGTCAGCCGTCAGTGAACTTGGTGGTTTCAGGAAAATCCGTGGACTTAAAACAAATATTCAAAACGCCGAATCCCATAATCGGTGTCGTACATTTACAGCCTTTGCCAACTTCTCCCCGCTGGGGCGGAAACCTCAAAGCTATTATCGGAAGAGCCGAGCAAGAGGCTACAGCGCTGGCTTCTGGTGGCGCAAACGGTATCATAGTCGAGAACTTTTTCGACGCTCCTTTTGCCAAAGACAGCGTAGATCCGGCTGTGGTAAGTGCCATGACTCTGGTAGTTGAGAGGCTAACAAATCTCGTGACGCTGCCGATCGGCGTTAACGTGCTGCGAAACGACGCCCACAGCGCGATCGCCATCGCCTCCTGCACAGGAGCTCAATTCATCCGCGTCAACGTCCTCAACGGCATCATGGCTACAGACCAAGGCTTAATTGAAGGCCAAGCTCACCAGCTACTGCGCTACCGCCGGGAATTGGGCAGCGATGTCAAAATATTAGCAGACGTGTTAGTCAAGCACGGGCGACCCCTAGGCAGCCCCAACTTGACCACAGCCGTCCAAGAGACGATCGGGCGAGCTTTAGCCGACGCCGTAATCCTTTCGGGCTGGACAACAGGTAGCCCTCCCAATCTCGAAGACTTAGAACTCGCGAGTGCAGCAGCGGCGGGAATTCCAGTTTTCATCGGCAGCGGCGCCTCGTGGGAAAACATTTCCACCCTCATGCAGGCCGCTGACGGCGTAATCGTATCGAGTTCCCTGAAACGAAACGGCCGCATCGAGCAGCCTATCGATCCGATCCGCGTCAGTCAGTTTGTAGAAGCCGCCCGCCGCAGCTTGTCACAGAAAGAGCGCGAACAGGAAAATAGAGATGCTAATGGCTCAAGAGGGCCAACACCGGAACCGGGCAAAGTCACAAGTAAAACGTAAAATGGGAATTGTTGACTGTTGGCAGTTGGCAGTAGTCAGTAGTCATCAGTCATCAGTTATCAGTTATCAGTCATCAGTCATTAGTTAACAATTAACAGTCAACAGTCAACAGTCAACAGTCAACAGTCAACAATTCCCAAATTACCAAATCAAAAAATGATTCGCCGACGTTCAACCCCTTGGATTCATCGCTGGTCTCGGACTGTGATGGCAGCGATCGCAGCCATAGGCGTCGTAGAAACGGCCTATCTCACGATCGCTAAATTCACGACTGGCTCGGTTATTTGTCCCACCAGCGGCTGCGACAAAGTTCTCAACAGTCCCTACGCTACAGTCTTTGGCACAGTGCCTTTAAGTTTGTTAGGCTGTCTGGCTTACCTAAGCATAGCAATCCTGGCATTAGCTCCCAAAGCTGTAAATCCCGACACCCAGAAAGGACTGCACTCTCAACTAGAAAAAAACACTTGGCAAGCGCTATTTATCATCACCGCTGCGCTGGTAATTTTCAGCAGCTATTTGATGTATGTGATGGCTTTTGAAATTCAGGAACTGTGCATTTACTGCATCACTTCTGCCTTATTTTCGCTGTCGCTGTTTGTGCTGGTGCTAGTCGGGCGCGAGTGGGAAGATATCGGACAGTTGGTGTTTACAGGCATTTTGGTGGCAATGGTGAGTTCGATCGGCGCCTTGGGACTTTATAACAGCGTCAGCGCACCTGTCTCTACTGTCTCTACCCCCGGTATTGCACCTCCTCCCGTCACTACAATCTCTGGCCCGGCACAACTTGCTTTGGCCCGCCACCTCCGACAAATTGGCGCTAAACAATACAGCGCTTACTGGTGTCCCCACTGCCACGACCAAAAAATGCTTTTTGGTAAAGAAGGTGCTGCCATAATCGATTACGTTGAATGCGATCCCAGGGGGCAAAATTCCCGCGCTGAAATTTGCCAAGCTGCTGCTGCGAATGTTAAAGGTTTCCCGACTTGGGAAATTAAAGGTCAGTTTTATTCGGGAATCCAATCTTTGGAGAAACTCTCTGACTTATCTGGTTACACCGGCCCGCGCAACTTTCAAAACTGACAGAAAAGTTTGAGATTATAGATGACAGATTTTAGATTGATTCGCTGGAAATATCCGGGTTTTTAACTTAGTTTATCCTTGGCTCGTACTGCGAAATCAATCTAAAATGTGGCATCTATAATAAATAAAAAAATAGTAAAAATTAGTGAGAACGAAAAAAGTTTAAAAGAAGTTGTGGGTTTCTAGTATTTAGATCGGTGAATAATTACTAAAACTTTTACATAAAAGCAAGAAACCGGGTTTCTGCTTCCAGAATGATTGTTGAAATGACATATTTTGGTTGCGAAACCCGGTTTCTCCTCTTGCAGCCCGATCGCACCGAAAAACCAAAAAATTGGATAATCTAACATCTAAAATCTAAAATCTAAAATCGACTCGCCCGCACCGAAAAACAAAAAAATTGGATAATCTAAAATCTAAAATCGACTGAGCCGATCGCCCTGGAGATGTAAAACCTATACGTAGTAGTAGTTTAGATGCTCAAAGGGCGAGGCCCAAATCCCCAAAATATGCTAAAAACTATCAAAAAATGGGTCGAACGAGAACGCCGAGTATTGATTACTGCGAGTGCCGTTGCTAGTACGGTCATTGTAATGCGCTGGTTCGGATGTTTTCAGGTGTGGGAATGGGCTGCTTTCGACCAGTTTGTGCGCTGGCGGCCGGCCGAACCAATTGACTCGCGCATCGTCATTATAGAAATTAAAGAAGCTGACTTACAAAAATACGGCTACCCAATTTCCGATGCTATATTGGCCCAATTGCTGCAAAAATTGCACGCTGGCAAGCCGCGGGCGATCGGCCTCGACGTTTACCGAGATTTGCCAACTCAACCGGGTAACGCGGAATTGGTCAACTCTTTTAAAAATATTCCCAACTTAATTGGCATTGAGTTGATGCCAGACGAAACCAGGTTCGGAGTTCGGCCACCTCCGGTACTTGACAAGCTCGATCGAATTGGTTTCAACAATGTTGTCATCGACGCTGACTCAAAAGTGCGGCGAACTTTGCTCTACGCTTGGCCCGGAGACGGCAAAACTCATAAAAGTTTTGCACTCAGACTGGCTTTGCTTTACCTCAAAAGCGAAGGAATTTCCCCTCAATCCGCAAAAGCCAATCCTAAATACTTGCAGTTAGGCAAGGGGGTTTTTCGGCCTTTTCAACCGAATGACGGTGCTTACGTTCGAGCGGACAGCCGCGGCTATCAAATTTTGACCAACCTACGCGGCCCGCGAGGCAGTTTTCGCACTGCATCAATGAGCGATGTGCTTTCTGGCACAGTACCTGCTGATTTTGTACGATCGCGCGCTGTCTTGATCGGCTCAACTGCCCCCAGCCTCAGAGACTTTTACCAAAATGCTTACAGCTCGGGTTGGTTTGGTCCTCCCCAGCAAATACCGGGAGTCGAGCTTCAGGCTCATTTCTTGAGCCAAATTTTGAGTGCGGCCCTCGACGGGCGCGGGGGTATCAATGTCTTGCCAGAGGCTGCGGAGTTGCTGTGGATTTTACTTTGGTCTTGGGCGGGAGCAAATGTGAGTTGGAATTTGCGATCGCTTGCTCGATCGGCTTACTGTTTATTAAGTATCTGTTTAGGTTTGAGTGCCACTTTATACTTAGCATTCTTAGCAGGTTGGTGGCTGCCGTTAATTCCTCCCATCCTCAGTCTTGTGGGTTCTGGTGTCGCAGTTGTGGGTTATCTGGCTCACTTGCAAGAAGAATTAAAACGGTCTAAAGAATTTTTACAATCGCTAATCGATACCATTCCCGACCCAATTTTTGTCAAAGATCGAAATCACCGCTGCGTTGTTTTGAATCAGGCATATTGTCGGTTTATTGGCTATCCTTTAGAAATTTTAACCTGCCGCACAGATTACGATTTATTTCCCCAAGCCGAAGCCGAGATATTTTGGCAGCAAGACGAATTAGTATTGCAAACTCATCAGCCGCGAGAAAATGAAGAATATTTTACTGACGCTCACGGAATTACGCATCTAATTGCGACTAAAAGATCCCTGCATAAAGATGCTGCCGGCAACCTATTTTTAGTGGGAGCAATCAGAGATATTACCGAGCGCCAACTCCGGGCAAAAGCCCTAGAACAAAAAAATGCTGAGCTCAGCCACCAAGCTTATCACGATGCTCTTACCGGTTTGCCCAACCGCCAAAGGTTCTACGAATGCTTGCATCGGTCTCTAGAAATAGCTTCCAGCACTCAGGAATTGGTAGCTTTACTCTTTTTAGATTTAGATGGATTTAAGTCAATCAACGACACTCTCGGACACAATGTGGGTGATTTACTCTTAAAAACAGTTGCCAGTCGGCTCAAAAAATGCTTGCGCGGCAGCGATACAATCTCGCGGTTGGGCGGCGACGAGTTCACAGTCATTTTGCCCGCAATTCCAGGTCGCGAGGAAGCTGCGAAAGTAGCGGAAAAAATTTGCGACGCCATCATGCAGCCTTTTATTTTAGAAGAACATACAGTTTCTGTAACTACAAGTATTGGCATTAGTTTATATCCCATTGACGGTCAAGAGCCAGAGATCTTAGTTAAGAATGCCGATGTTGCGATGTATCGTGCTAAAGAACGCGGTAAAAATCAATATCACTTTTATTAATTAAGACACGTTAAAAACATAATGCAACTGTAGGTAAAGTCCCCAGCCCGAGATTGATAAGTCATTTGTAATTATTCAATTTTTTATCTAAAATCTCAATTATTTCACGCAAAATTTGAGCAATTTCTAGATCTCAAACCCTAATTGGGTCGTGAGGAAGATGTTATTTCATGCGTCCCCTGTGCAGCTAACTAAAAAAAATAGCTCGCTCCTGAAACTGTAAGCCCTCTAAGCTTTTTGAAACCGTTCAAAAAAATGTCCAAAGTAGGGAAATCTAAAATCTAAAATTACATAATTTAAAATGCTCTAAGCTGTCATCTGTCATTAGATAGATTTAGCCAATATAAAACTTATGAGAGCAAGTTATTGTCTTATCTAAATGTAACAAATTATTAAAATAAATCACAACCTGAAACCAAATTTAAATCGCCAAAAAGCCTCAATGTAAAAAAATTTATGTAAGCTTAGGAAAGTTAATTAAAGTAAATGTAAAGATATCAGTGGAAATACGGAAATTGACAGATATAATAGGTGGTACAGACGTGGATCTATTGCGGTGATTTGAATAAGGCTGTGAATACTATGCGTACTTTGATTCAGCTCACAACAACGGCAACCCTGGCGGCCTGCCTGCAAGTGAATATAGTCGGCACCGCAAATGCGGCTCGACTTGCCAGCAACTCAACTAACAATTTCACAAAAGCCAGTAGCACGGGGGAGAGTCCCACGCCATCGACCCCGAGAGTTTGGACAGTTGCACAAACCTCTAGGTTTCCCAATTACCCAAAACAATACGAACCACCCCCGAACGGGAACCCCAAAAGTGACGGTACGGGGACGCGCTGACCCCAAATTTTCAATAAATTTTCAATCTTCTATTCGCGGAGATTTGTACCAATTCGATTGGTTAATTAAAGTATGGCTGCACCAATCCGGATCGGTGAGGGGATAGTCCACTCGGTAATGACCGCCGCGACTTTCAGTGCGAAACGCAGCACTTTTGACAATTAAATAGCCGATATCCAATAAATTCCCCACTTCTCCCCAATTTCGCAAAATCGAGCTATTCTCGGCGTCAGCAGGGGAAAAATTAATAATTTGTCCGGGCCGTAAATTATCAAGCGTTTGACTCAAAGGCAACGAAGCAAATTCTTGCCGCCAAATCTCAAGTTGGACGATCGCACTTTCCAAATCCCGTTGTCCCCGGCAAATTCCCGCACTCTGCCACACCAAGTTCGGCAATTCGACCCGCAACTTTTCGATCGCCTCAATGTCCTTTTCAGAAATCGATTTTTCCAAGATTTCCCCCGCCTCGAACTGATCGGCCAATGCCTCGGGCGTTCCACCTTCTAGCTGCAAAAGTCCCATCTGCGCCCCAAAAACCAGACATTCCAGCAGCGAATTGCTCGCCAACCGATTAGCGCCGTGTACCCCCGTGCTCGCAGTTTCTCCCACCGCGTACAAACCCGGAATCGAAGTTTGGTTAAACTTGTCAGCGACAATCCCTCCCATCCAGTAATGGGCTGCGGGCGTCACCGGCACCGGTTCGGAAAAAATATCAATTCCCCAATCAGCGCACACTTGAATAATATTGGGAAACCTGTAGCGCAGTCGATCGACCGCAATCGGCCGCAAATCCAGCCAAACATGAGGTTCCCCCGTCTTTTGCAAGTGGCGGAAAATAGCGCGGCTGACAACATCCCGAGGGGCGAGTTCCCCGCTGGGGTGAGAGTCAAAAGCAAAGCGATATCCCTTACTGTCAACCAAATGAGCTCCTTCTCCCCGCACCGCCTCGCTAATGAGAAACCGAGGCGCGCCCGCTGTGCTCAGCGCCGTCGGGTGAAACTGCACAAATTCTAAGTCTCGCAGCAGCGCCCCGGCGCGCCACGCAATTGCCACCCCGTCCCCGGTACTTACCGACGGATTGGTCGTTTGAGCAAAAACCTGCCCGCCGCCGCCTGTCGCCAGCACTACGGCTTTGGCCTGCAGCCACTTGACTTGTGAGCCGCAAATCGAGCTAATCCCCTGGCAGCGCCCGGTTTCGTCTAGCCACAGACTCAAAGCAAAGGCAGGAGATACGAGTTGAATGTTTTTGCGGTTCAATACTTTTGCTGTCAGCGTAGCGATCACGGCTTTGCCCGTAGTGTCGGCGGCGTGGAGAACTCGGCGGCGGGAGTGGGCTGCTTCTAGGGTGAGGGCTAAATCTGGGCCGGTGCGATCGAATGCAACGCCCATTCTCACTAGGGAGTCAATGCAGGCTGAAGCTTCCTCAACTAAAAATTTCACCGCATCCAAATCGCAAAGACCGGCTCCAGCAGCCAGTGTATCCTGAATGTGCAGTGCTGCCGAATCTTCAGGGGCGATCGCTGCGGCAATCCCTCCTTGAGCCCAATCGCTGGCAGAAACAGGTAGGGTATTTTTATTGATCAAGCCCACGTGCAAATGCTCTGGCAGGCAAAGTGCTGTGTACAAACCCGCCGCGCCAGCACCTATTACCAATACGTCAAATTTGTCACTCATAAGTCTGCCGCCAGTCAATTTTAGATTTTAGATTTTAGATTTTAGATTTTAGAATTGAGTCTACAGATGAATCTGGGGACTTGAACTAATGTCAGTCGATCGAGTTTATATTTTAGATTTTAGATTAAAGAATTGAGTCTACAGAGGAATCTGGGGAACCCGCTTATTTCAATCTAGGGAATTTTTGCAGGCTTTTGCCCAATGGTGGTTGAAAGTAAGTCTGCATAAATTAAAGGCAGAAGTCATCAGCCTATAGAAAAAAAATCTTTTCTTTCTGCCGAATGCCTTCTGCCCAATGACTTCTGCCTTCAAATGAGACCCGCTGCTACCTAGTCGTAGAGACCATTATTCAACCTGTTGTCTCCTTCAATAAAGACTGATTCAACCTCAGTTACGGTGAATTTGTCCATGTTAGCTTGCAGCACTTTTTTCTGAGCATCCGTCAAGTCTGAAATATTGAGTACGTCCTCAACATTTTCGTAAGGAGCATTCTTAATAATTAGTCGAGCTAAAGTGGGATACAACCCTCGAAATTCCCGAAAGTCCCGGACGGCGCTGTTGTTCAAATCAAGTTTTTTGCCGTATTCTGTGGCAAGCTTCTCATCGGCGCGATTGGTTCTAGCCGGAGCTTCAACAGCTAGGAGCGAGGATGATGGCAAGACGATACGGCTTAATGACGCCGCGATCGCGCTTTGGTCTCCAGCCCATGCAAAGCAGCCCAGCACTAAGCCCAATACTGCCAATAGACGACCCAATCGTTTCATGAAGTTTTGTCTCCCAATTTCATACACAGCATTTATGTAGAGACTACCATTTTGCTTATGCAGTTTTTCAGATAAATCCGCAATAGGTAGAGGGCTGTTATAAACTTTACATTTTGGTATTGACAACGCAGACGATATATGATATTAACTGACTTTTAAGCATCCCAGGCCAGTTTATAAAAGGCACTCCAAATTAAAAACTCGGACTGCCATTTTAAAGGGTTAATTTTTGCCCTGCACGCAATTTTCTAGCTATCGAGAACTCTTTCCTTTCGTTTTGAGAAAAGCGTTCAAGTCAGCATAAGTACCAGCGTAAGTCAGGCTGGGAGTGTCGTAACCCTTCAAAGCCACGGTGTGTGGCTCGAAAGCGCCCTCGGCCCCCAATTGCGTCAGGTATTGGTAGGTCGTTGCTCCCACAGCGATATCCTTGCCAAGTTGCTTGGTGCAAGACTCCAGGCGAAATGCTGCGTTTACAGTATCTCCCAAGGCGGTGTAGTCCGATCGGTCGCTGCTGCCAGAATTTCCCACCATTGCATAACCGGTATTGATTCCGGCCCCGACTCGCAAAGGAAAAGGTAGGGGGTAACGGCTGCTGAGTTCGTCTGTTGCCTTGTGCAGTTCGCTCAAAGCTTGGCAAATCCGCATCATTTCCTCGCTGCTGACACCGCTGGTTTTGTGGAACCAGACTGCCATGATCGCATCACCGATGTATTTGTCCACCCAACTGCCGTGTTCGCGAATGATCTGTCCTGCTTTGCGGAACCAATTGCCGATGACTTCCGAGAGGAGGGTTTCGTCTAGCTGCCTAGTCAAAACTGTAAAGTCTCGGATGTCCATTACCATGACGCTAATCAGGCTACGCACCGTCAAAGTCGCCGTAAAATCTTCAGAGTCTGTATCGTGTATGGGATCGTGCCGATGGCCCGCGGTTGGGTTGTAGAAGTCCAATTCGGTTTGACCGAAAATAATCCGATCGCCATTTCGGAGAGTGACAGGAATACTGACCCGCCGCCCGTTGACAAAGGAACCATTGCGGCTGCCCAAGTCGATCAGGTAGAACTCTCCTGTCTCCATTTGCTGTAACATCGCGTGATTACGGGAAATCCAGCGATCTGTCAGTACAAAATTATTGTCATCGCTCCGCCCTACTGTCCAGCAATTGCTGCCGGCGAGCGGCAAGTAGCGATTGCCGCCTTCTGTGCGAAGTACCATATGTGGATTGGGTTGCACTCGTCACAACAGTCCTAGAAACGACACAAAATTAACCGATTTGAGAGTTGAGACTTCAGATTTTAGATTTTTTAGTCCATCATCGATGCACCTAGCCCCTGCAGGATTTCAGAACCATAAATTCGATCGAGCGAGCGAAGGTATTTATGATTCGATCTACAAAAGCAGCCAGTAAAAACATACTGTCTACCAAGATTGTACCTGATAATACTGCCTGCCCCGGAGCGGAGACAACTTTTATTTATTTTGATGGACCAGAAAAAAGTGGGAAAATGGCTCTCTGGCTAGCCAGCTACCCTGTACCCACAAGTCCAAAATCTTTCTACACAATTCCTGAAACCTAAGTTTTGCATGAATCTCAGAAAGGAAGCTTATTTTCCTGAATTTTAAGTTATTGATTCGGCAAAACGAGAAATCAAGATTCTAGGAAACAGGGTTTCTACAATATGGGTCAGCGAGCAACTTCTCTGTACACGGTAGAGCTAGGCGCGGGTAGGGGGTGTGAGCTGGTATGCAGATCGAGAGTTCTGTGAACTACCAACACCAACCACGGCTCCCTATGGTGTAGGCTTCCAATTTCAATCGGAACAGCCGATCGTATCGAAGATTTCCTTCCAAACGTCGAACTTACATTCCGTCCCTGGGCAGTAGTGGTAGTTCATAACGCTAATAATCCAAGCCCTTCATCGCCAATAATGATAGCAGAATTCACATCTCTATCGTGCTTAGTTTGGCAGTTGCAATAAGTCCAGCTTCGCACTTCCAACGGCAGGCTATCCACCTGATTCAGACCTACGTGGCAACTCTTACTCTATGGCGCAAAAAACCGACCCAGGTCTAGGTAAGTTTTACCGTCTCTTTCAGCCTTGTATTTCAACGTTATGGTCAATTTAGACCATCCGCAATCCCTAATTCCTTTGGCTAGGCAATGATTTTTTACCATGTTATTAACTGCCACCTTTTCAACAACGATGGCTTGGTTTTCCTGCACCAACTTGGGAGATAATTTTTCCTGGGAGTTTTCACGAGTGTTTGCCATTTTTTCGTGAGCCATGGCCACTATACGAGCTTTATGGTGACAATTTAACCTTAATGTTTGCGAAATATTTTATGCTACTTACGGTTTATATTTTGAGATATTGTGGTTGATTGTAGCAAAAACAATCTCTAGCTTTCCTAGAAAAGTGAGGAAATTATCACCAACAATTTGTACTTTTTGTGGGTACTGAATTGATTGCTTGTCATGCGTTGACTAGAACTTCGGGAAAGATGCCCGTCCTTCAAAGAAGTTGATGAATGCTCTGCATAGGTTTAGTGAACTCAAATGATGCAGTTTTGGGTGACAGGGCAATCGCATCTGGTAAATAGCACTTTATGAAGCAAAACTGAGCTAGCGGGGTAACAAGCAAGCTAGAAAACTTACCAGGCAATGGTTTAAGGGAACCCTGCTTATTTAATCTGCTTAGTAACGCCAGCAAATTTACAAAAAAATGGCAAATTACTATTAATGTATAAAATAAATATAGAAAATCTTGAAGAGCCGATGGGGAAGAACAGGAATCAGCCATTCCGTATATTTTATTTAAGATAAGTGATACTGGCCTTGGCATAGATCCAGAACGAATGGGAAAATTGTTCCAACCATTCACCCAGGCTGATGCTTCAACTACACGAAAGTATGGGGGTACTGGATTAGGGTTAGCCATTACTAGAAAATTGTCTCGGATTATGGGTGGCGAAACCTTAGTTGAAAGCGAGATTGGTAAGGGGTCTAATTTTACTATTATACTGCCAGCAGTAGTGAGGATTACCAAGTAAAACCCTTGCTAATAATTGCAGTGTAAAAAACAATTGTTAGAAAAATGCGTACTTTACATCCCCCCCATTATTATGAGCATCAGCGATTTTTAATAAATCTGGCAAAACCGCAAGAAGCTGTGGCGTGTCAACGTCTATCCCAGCAGAAAGGTTTTGAATAAATTTAATTTTATAGCAGGCTCCGAATCGGACGGATTAAGGTTTTTTGTTCTGAGATTAACTGTTGGTAAGGAGGGTAGGAAACCACTAAGATTAAAAATCCTCTATGCTAGAGTAGGTGCTAAATGCCCTAGATCTCGCTTTTGACTGCTTGTTTGTGGCAATCGTTGGGGCAGTTATGATGATTTATCAAATTTTTAAAACGAATTTTATTTATTGTAACCGTCTTGTGATAACTGAGAGATTGGTTATTTCTTGCCTGTCCAACTCGTTCTCCAGCTAGGAGTGAAGACCACAAGCTGGACGGCAAAAAACAACCCTGGCTTTCATCCCACCGCTAAGAAGAGTACAGTTATAGCGGGGCACTTCCCGCCGAGTAAGTTAAATTGGAAGAGAATTGTATGTTGTCGAAAAGAATTTTACCTTGTCTGGATGTGAAAGCCGGTCGCGTGGTCAAAGGTGTCAATTTTGTCAATCTTCAGGATGCTGGCGATCCGGTAGAAATGGCTCAGGTTTACAATGATGCGGGTGCTGACGAGTTGGTGTTTCTGGACATTACAGCGACTCACGAAGACCGGAATATTATGATCGATGTGGTGTACCGAACGGCCGATCGCGTATTTATCCCTTTGACGGTGGGCGGCGGTATCCAATCTTTAGACACAATTAAAAGTTTATTGAGGGCGGGCGCAGACAAGGTGAGTATTAATTCGGCGGCGGTGCGCGATCCGAGTTTAATTGACAAAGCCAGCGATCGATTTGGTAATCAGTGCATTGTAGTGGCGATCGACGCTCGCAAACGGCAAGACGCAGATAATCCTGGTTGGGACGTGTACGTGCGCGGAGGGCGAGAAAATACCGGAAAAGATGCCATCGCCTGGGCCAAAGAAGCCGAACAGCGCGGCGCGGGCGAAATTCTGGTGACAAGCATGGACTCGGACGGCACTCAAGCCGGTTACGATTTGGAATTAACTCGAAGCATTGCCGAAATTGTCGAAATTCCCGTCATTGCTTCCGGCGGCGCCGGCAACTGCCACCACATCTACGAAGCCGTGACTGAGGGCAAAGCAGAAGCTGCACTGCTGGCTTCCCTGCTGCATTACGGGCAACTCAGTGTAGGAGAAATTAAAACTTATCTAGCAAAATGTCAAGTTCCCGTGCGACAGCAGCAGCCATTAGTTATTAGTCATTAGTCAGTGGATAGTCGGGCGCATCTCATATCTTGCAACATTTTCAACAAACCGCTCTGCGGGTTCACTCAAGCGCCCTCTCACATTGCAACCAGGCTAAATAAACCCGCCCCCACCCCACGATCGAACCAGTTACTGACATTGATACCGCTATGTGAGGCGCCTCCGAAGGCACTTATAGAGAATTTTTTTGATTCTACACAAGTGCCTTCTACATAAATGTCTTGGGGCAACCGACGCCTGTCATCTAGAAATATTCCCTGAGAAGGATTTCAAATACCCACTTTTTCAGCTAAATATTATATGTTAGCTCAATTTGAAAGAAAGCAACGGTTGCTTTTCTCAAACTTGAGTTAAAGATTGTGCAGAATATGAGTGAGTTTCAGCCTGTTAACAATCTTAGCGATCAAAACTACTAAAAACGGAGAAATTTTGTATGTCTTTTATCAGCTTTAACTTCCCTGCTAAGCGTTTAGTTCGCACTTTAATAGCTGTTTGTTTTTGTGCCTTGATGTTTGTTTCTAATGCTTTCCCCGCTTTTGCCGTTACCAGCAGCCCCACCAAAGGTGAAGACAAACTTTTAGGGATTGAAAAAGAATCTCAAGAAATTGTCCTGAAAAAACCAATGTCCTTGGAAGAAACTCAAGAAAAAGCCAGCAAAGGACCGAACGAAGTTCAGGGAGACGCTGATCTTGAAAAAATGAAAAATCCTTCCAATACAGAAGCTACATCCTTTGAGCAACAAGTCAAAAAAGCTGTCAGCAAAATTAAAGACTAACTTAGCGCGCAGTAGTCAGCGGACACTTGTCAGTATAAAAGATTAGGGACACGGCGCGGTGCCGTGTCCCTTGAAATGTCGTATCCAATCTAAATTTATCTCTAGTTTTCAGAATTGATATCAGATTGAATAAAAAAGTGGAAACGACTTGGCACCTTTCGGCTTTACGAACACTCTTTGCTGGGGCTCCAAGAGCAAGCTATCGAATCTTTCTCTAGTCAAATTAGCGTTTACTACTTGACCGTCATCTAAGGTTAATTCTACCTGTATTTCCCATCCCAAATGAATCAAGCGACTGATTCTTGCAGGCACTGTTGCACTATTTTCTGTAGTTTCAATTACTACGTCGTGAGGGCGCAAGAAAATCTCCGGGTTGGCTGAGTCAAAGCCGTTGGCTTGAAACATCCTTGAACTGCTGGGCAATACATTGACTGGACCGATAAAACTCATTACGAAAGCACTAGCGGGATGGTCGTAAATTTCTGCCGGTGTGCCGACTTGTTCGATTTTACCTTTATTCATTACTGTAATGTGATCGGCAACTTCCATCGCTTCTTCTTGATCGTGCGTCACAAAGACGGTGGTAACGTGAACTTCGTCGTGCAGTCGCCGCAACCAAGCACGCAAATCTTTGCGAACTTTGGCATCGAGAGCTCCAAAAGGTTCGTCTAGCAGTAACACTTTCGGTTCCACAGCCAGGGCTCTGGCGAGGGCCACCCGCTGCCGCTGGCCTCCTGAAAGTTGCGACGGGTATCTATCGCCCAATCCTGCCAATTGCACTAAATTCAACAATTCTTCTACCCGCGATTTGACTTTCGCGGGCGGTGTTTTCTGAATTTGCATCCCGAAAGCGATGTTTTTTCGCACTGTCATGTGCTTGAATAGCGCGTAGTGCTGAAACACGAACCCAATTTTGCGGTCTTGGACGCTAGTATTCGTGGCATCTTGGCCTGTTAGCCAGATTTTGCCAGAGTCGGGCATTTCTAAACCGGCAATCAGCCGCAGCAGTGTAGACTTGCCGGAACCAGACGGGCCCAGCAATGCGACTAGGGAACCCGATTCAATTTCTAAGCTGACTCGATCGAGTGCTTGGAAACTGCCAAACTGTTTTGATACGTTTTCTACAACTATGCCCATAGGTAGGAAGAAGGAAGAGGGAAGACGGAAGAGGGAACAAGCAAGAGGAAAGAAGCAAGAGACAAGAGGCAAAAGGGAAAAATGTTAATCTCCGGTTTGGGGATGGGTTAAAGTAAGTTTTTTTATACCACGATCGCACATCCGTTTGTTAATTTTATGGTTTTGGCGATCGGTCAGTCGATTTTAGATTTTAGATTTTAGATTTTAGATTTACTTGCAGCTTGGAATCTGGAAGATGGAACTTTGGTCTAAAATTTTGGGTTCTCCAGCAAAGGAGTCGGGGCTTTGTATCCGTTTTTGGGCGGGGTTAAACAGCCGAAAATTAACAAAAATGCACCTCCAACACAAAACAATACAATTCTTTGCCACCAAAGTTGGCGTTTGGTACTACAATGCAGCAAAAGTTCAAGCGTTTTTGACTTCAACGGCTGAGGGGATAAAGGAAAATGGGAGATGTTGGACGTGTGCCTGTAGGAATTATCGGCGCTTCAGGGTACGGCGGCGTGCAACTTGTGCGACTGCTGGCGGACCACCCGGCGGCTGAAGTAGTTTATTTGGGCGGGGATAGCAGTGCGGGAAAACCTTTTTCCAGCCTTTATCCGCATTTGACTAACTGCACTGACTTGACAGTGGAGGCGATCGACCTAGACAAAATAGCGGCCAAATGTGAAGTTGTGTTTCTGTCGCTGCCGAACGGTTTAGCTTGCAAAATGGCACCGACGCTGCTCGAAAAAGGCTGCAAAGTCTTGGATTTATCGGCTGACTACAGATTTGAAAATCAGGAAACTTACAAAGCTTGGTACGGGGGCGAGCGATCGGACTCCTCAGTGGCTGCAACGGCTGTTTACGGTTTGCCAGAATTGTATCGCGATCGAATTAAAGACGCTCAGTTAGTAGGCTGTGCCGGCTGCTACGTCACTGCTAGTTTATTGGCCCTGGCACCTTTGCTCAAACAAGGTCTCATTGTGCCAGAAACAGCCATTATCGACGCCAAATCCGGTACTTCGGGAGGGGGCCGCAAAGCCGAAGTTAATCTCTTGTTGGCTGAAGCAGAGGGTTCTCTGGGCGCTTACGGCGTTGGCCGCCACCGCCACACGCCAGAAATCGAGCAAATTTGCAGCGATTTAGCGGGACACGATATTAAAGTTCAGTTTACTCCCCACCTAATTCCGATGGTGCGCGGAATTCTGGCGACTGTTTACGCAACTTTGCGCGATCCGGGTTTGGTGCGAGAAGATTTAATCACGATTTTCAGCGCTTTTTACCGCAATTGTCCTTGGGTAAAAGTGTTGCCGGCTGGAGTTTACCCGCAAACAAAATGGGCTTGCGGCACGAATCTTTGTTATATCGGCATCGAAGTCGATCCGCGTACTGACAGAGTGATTGTGCTCTCGGCGATCGACAATTTAATTAAGGGACAAGCCGGTCAAGGCATCCAGTGCATGAACTTGATGATGGGCTGGGAAGAAACTTTGGGTTTGCCACAATTGGCTTTCTATCCTTAATTGAGGAGCGGTAATATCCAGATTTAACTGGTTAACTGGTTCCCGGGCTCTGCCTGGGAACCGATATCCAGAGGAAGAGCCTCGAAGACCCGAGGAAAATTGGAGGCAGAGCCTCCGGATCTGCCTCCCCAGGCAGAGCCTGGGAACGAGGATTAGCGATTACCAAGTGTTATTTAGGCCCGTAACCGATCGACCCAGCATAAATTGCCCGATCGCCCAATTCATCCTCAATCCGCAATAAACGGTTATATTTAGCAACTCGTTCGCTGCGACACAAAGAACCAGTCTTGATTTGACCGGCGCGAGTCGCTACGGCTAAATCGGCAATGGTGGTATCTTCAGTTTCACCGGAACGGTGGCTGATGATCGATCGATAGCTGTTCCGTTTGCCCAGGTCGATCGTATCCAAAGTCTCTGTCAAAGAACCAATTTGATTCAGCTTAATCAAAATCGAATTGCTAGCTTTCAAATCAATTCCTTTTTGCAGCCGCGTGCGATTAGTAACAAACAAATCGTCACCTACCAACTGAACTTTGCTGCCCATTTTCTGCGTCAGTGCTACCCAACTGTCCCAATCGTCTTCGTGCAAACCATCTTCAATCGAAACAATGGGATATTGACTCACCAAACCATCCAAATAATCGATTAATTCTGCTGGCGAATGAGCCACGCCGTCGTAAGTATACTGCCCATCTTTGTAAAATTCGCTAGCAGCAACATCCAAAGCCAAAGCAACTTGTTCACCCGGTTTGTAGCCAGCTTTTTCAATAGCTGCAATCAACAAATCCAAAGCTGCTTGATTGGATTTAAGATTAGGCGCAAAACCGCCTTCATCACCCACACCAGTCAGCAAACCCTCAGCTTTTAAGACTTTACTCAAGGATTCAAATACCTCTGCACCCCAGCGTAAAGCTTCTTTAAAAGAGGGCGCACCCACAGGGACAATCATAAATTCTTGAATGTCCACATTATTGTTAGCGTGAGATCCCCCGTTGATCACGTTCATCAGTGGTACTGGCAAAACGTTCGCCAAGGGCCCGCCCAAGTAGCGGTAAAGGGGGAGTCCTAAAGTCTCGGCGGCCGCCTTTGCTGTGGCTAAGGAGACTCCGAGAATGGCATTTGCGCCGAGGTGGGATTTGTTGGGGGAACCGTCCAAGTCAATCATGGTTTTGTCTACCAGTGCTTGGTCGATCGCATCGAGATTAGCCAAAGCGGGGGCAATTTTGTGCTCGACGTTAGCAACGGCTTTTAGGACTCCTTTGCCGCCGTAACGGGTTTTGTCATCATCGCGGAGTTCGTGGGCTTCAAAAGAGCCTGTAGAGGCACCGCTGGGGACTTGTGCGAGCCCCACAACACCGTTGGCTAGGTAAACTTCAGCTTCAATGGTGGGGCGGCCACGGGAGTCGAGGATTTCTCTGGCTTGAATAGATTCGATCGCAGTGTCTAGCATATTAATTATTCCGGACTTAACTCAAGGTTTCATGACAATTAGCAGTCTCTGGGTTTTCCCACGCTGACTGCTGACGGGTAATAGAGTACGCGATCCCCTGAATTATTGGTACACAGTTCAAAATATTTGCGGATGGGGACGAGCAGATGGGTGTCAATAAGCTATGCTTGTTGACTAAAGACCTCCGGCAATTTTGACAATAATTTGATTGTTTTAACCCCAGATTCCCGCAGATTTCTTAATTGGAACCTTTGTTAAAATCAGAATATCAACAAAGTCAATCAAAAAAGGAGAAACTTAAGATGTTAGAAACAAATCTCGGAGAAATTAGAGCATTAGCTGAAAATTCAGACCCAATTATTGCCGATCCCCCAAACATCAAATTGCTCACAGCGCCACTGCCAAATCCAGGCAGCGACCCCAACTTTTTTGACTTAACTTCCAATGACGACGCATTTCAATTAGCAAATGGAATTCTGCGGAATACTCCCGGAGGTTTGCGGGCTTTAGATGGTAACGATTTTGTCAGAGGTTCCGGTGGTGCGGAACTGATGAACGGTAACAGTGGCAGAGATACTTTAATCGGAGGTTGCGGCAGCGATACTATTCGCGGCGGCCAAGATTTTGACATTCTTTATGGAGAATGCGGCAGCGATTTTGTCAGCGGAGATCAAGGTGATGACTACGTTTATGGAGGCACGGCTAATGACTTTATTCGCGGTGGTAAAGGGAATGATGCTTTAGTAGGAGAGAGTGGGAATGATACTCTAATCGGTGATGCTGGAATTGATAGACTTTGGGGAAGTGAAGGCGCAGATATGTTTGTCCTCCGCACAGAAGTGGGAGCAACTTCGGGGGAGATTGGTTCGCTTCAACCGCCTCCTAGTGCCAATTTTGATGTAGATGAAGTGCCGGCTGATTTTATTCTCGATTACAATCCGGCTCAAGGTGATGTAATTGGATTGGCGGGAGGACTGACGCGAAATGATATTGTTTTGAGCGAAAGGTTTTTGACAATTGGTGATGCCAGAGATTACGAGAGCAACGGCCCTTTTCCTCCGGGACAGCCTCGAACTCTGGAGTTGAGATTGCTGGATACTAAGGCGACGGTGATTCGGGAAGCTAGCAGCGGCAATATCTTGGGTTTGGTGAAGGATGTTTCCCCGGATCAACTTCAGTTTATATCTGTATCTGATGGGACGATCGCTCTAGGATAATTACCAACTGCTGGGCTAGGCTAATCTGCATAGCACGGAGGGGCGGAACGAAACGCCCATCCGACAACAACAAGGCTCTCAATCCTCGTTCCCAGGCTCTGCCTGGGTAGGCATATAAGCGAGGCTCTGCCTCCCGATTCCTGACATAAATTCAACAATATTTAAGATTGCCAGAAATCCGCCACATCATATCCCATTTCGGTGAGCATTTGCCGCAGCAGAGGTAAGCTCAAACCAATCACATTTGTGTGACATCCTTCGATTTTTTCGACAAAAAGGCCGCCTTTACCTTCGAGTGCAAAACAGCCTGCACAGGCGAGGGGCTCTCCGGTAGCGACGTAAGCCGCTATTTGGCGCGAGGTAACTTCCGCAAAATGAACTTTTGTAACTTGACAGCGAATGAGCGATCGCGACCTAGCCTCACCAAAGTCATCGAATCTAGTATCAATTAAAGCATGACCCGTATACAGTTCGCCCACCTTACCGCGCATTTTCTGCCAGCGCGAGATTGCTTCTTCCGCATCCTTGGGTTTGCCGTGAATTTCGCCATCTATGAGCAAAATTGAATCGCATCCCAAAACCAAACAAGATTTGGGATTAGGGATTTGCGGGTGAGAATTAGCCAGTAAAAACTTAGCTACAGCCTCAGCTTTTCCCTCTGCTAAAACCTGCACTAAATTATTGGCATCCCTCATTTGTATTTGCGCTTCATCAAAGTCGCTGGGGCAAATCACAGCTTGAATGCCGGCATTTTCTAGCAGGCGACGGCGCGCTGGAGAAGCTGAAGCTAATACAAAAGTTGGAATTTTCATAAGTTAAGAAGTTCAGTTGACAGTTGACAGTTGACAGTTGACAGTTGACACTTGTCAGTTGTCAGTTAACTGTGGTGAGGTTTCCAGCGAACAGTCAACAGTCAACAGCGAACAGTCAACAGTCAACAGTTAACAATGCCCCATGCCCCATGCCCAATTCCCAATTCCCTAATAAACAGAGAAAGATTTAACAACTTTCTCAAAAGCTTCTTTTACCTTGGGCCAGCGTTCTTCGGTAGTGGAAACGTTAAGAGTAAAAAGTTTGCCGCGGCTGACGGCTACACTCGCTAAGTTGTGGCGTTCTTGGTTTGGAAGCTTGACGGCATATTCTAAAATGTAATAGTTTTTCGATCGCGATTCGCGAGATTCAGCATTGACTAATTCAGCTTCGCGGCCCGAATCACTCGGGGCGATCGCACTTTTGCTGAGCTTGTATCCCACATCCGTCGGTGTTCCCAAATCAGCCAGAGTTTTGTCCTTCGGAACTGGGCTGATTACCACGCTGACGTTCTCGGTTTGCTGAATCAAATCGCGCAACACCACATCGGGCCCGTTAGAAACCGCGATCGGCAGCCAGCCGTTAGGATAGAGAAATTGATAGCCGTCGCCAGTATCAACGTAGCTTTTGAGTCCGGTGACTTTAGACACACAACCGGTCAAAGTGAGGCTTAGAACCACCAGAAGTATTGCCGCAATTCGTTTGAGCATTCTTTTTACGAGTAGGGTAAAACAAAAATATTTAATTTTAATTGTCTCACCAAACCTTGCCCCTCAAAATAGTTAAGCTATGGATCGCTGTTTGTGTATCGCCAGCGATCCATAGCCATATAGTTTAATTGTTAACAAAATCATTACAGGTGAGTCAGCCAGCTAATCAGCCCGTGCTTGGTCGAAACTTCTAAAGCCAAGAGAGAAACAAAGCCAATCATGGCAAGGCGGCCGTTTAAGCGTTCGGCGTAGGGAGTGAAGCCGGTGCGGGGTTCGTCATCGACGTATACTTGCGGCTCGATCGCAAAATTGTTCATTTTGCCTTGGTCGTCCAGCATTAAGCCTCTGTTACTCATCTTTTTTTTCCTAAATGGTTTTTAGTGTACTGTAAATAAATGTAACAGACTTGTGAAGATATGTAAAGGATTGTGAGAAATTTTTTTAAATACCTCGATCTGACACCAGTTTAAAAAAAAATGCAAATGTAGGCAAGCTCTAAACCCTTATAAAATCAGTCTTTCCCCAATCTAAAATCTAAAATCTAAAATCTAAAATGGTATGACTGTGGGTAGACTCTGGGCCCCAGAGGGGGGAGGATAGAGTGAAGAGGCACAAAAGTCGATGGTGTATGGCAAATCCAGTCTGGGTTTGACGAAAATTGTGGAACGGAGGAAAAATTTATGCGGGCCAGTCTGGAAATGCGGTGGTTTTATAGCGGTGCACTGCCAAAATCGCTCAATCAATGGTTTGGAAGCGAGAGTCTCGGCGCGTATCTTTCGCCTCCCGAAGAGCGGGAAGACATATATTTGTTAGTACCTAACTGCGACTACTTGGGAGTGAAGCTGCGTGGGAAAACCTTGGAGGTAAAGTGGCGTCAGGCAGAGTTAGGGACGATGCAGTTCGCCAATCGCTGGGAAGGCAAAGCCGAAAAGTGGCTGAAGTGGGTTTGTGCGGACACGATGGCGCCGATACCGGCGGATATTTTGGCGACAGGAAAGTGGGTGGCAGTCAAGAAAAAGCGAGCGCAGCGTCTTTATCAAGTTTCGGCCCCCGGTGTTCCGATGTCTGTGCCTGTGGAAGCCCCAATTCCCCAAGGTTGCACCGTGGAACTTACTCAGTTGAATATTAACGGCAGCGCCTGGTGGACTTTGGGATTTGAAGCGTTTGGCAGCGAAAGTTGTTTGACAGAAAGCCTGCAAACAGTAGCTAGTTGGACTAGCAAGAGTTATCAGGCGCAAAAGTTAAAAGCTGAGGATTCTTCTGCTTATCCGATTTGGCTGGCAAGCAAGTAATATCAAACCCGGCTTCAATAATACCTCCTGTATTTTTTAGTCGTCCTCTGCTGGGACGAGAGGGAAGTGTAAACGCGGTTTCAACCGCCGAGTCTGGCTGTCCTGGAGGCCACTGGCATATATAGTAAGGTGCTCTACTACCGGAAATCTTCAATAATATTTCAATAACGGAGTCTGACGCACCTGAGATGTTGCACCATTTTCAATTAGGTTTTTTAGGGGCGGGCAGGATGCCCACCCCACAAGAAAACTCACTCTTTGTGGAACAGGCATCTTGCCTGTTCTTGAGAATGGTGCAAGATGCACCCTAAAAATCGATCGTCGTGTGACAGTTGGCTTTAGTCTTATCTGATCGAGGGGGTTTCTAACTATTCCCCCTCTCTCCCATTCTCCCCCTCTCTTCTTCTATCCACTTTCCCAGCAGTTCTCAGAATTTGACAAGCCAAAATCGCCGCCCCAAACCCATTATCAATATTCACCACACCCACACCAGCCGCACAAGAATTGAGCATAGTTAAAAGAGGAGCAATCCCGCCAAAACTCGCGCCGTAACCCACACTTGTCGGCACAGCAATCACCGGACAATCTGCCAAACCCGCAACCACACTCGCCAAAGCGCCTTCCATGCCCGCCACCGCAATCAATACATCAGCATCGGCAATAACGTGCCGGTTGCTCAGCAAGCGGTGAATGCCGGCAACTCCGACATCCCACAAACGTCGCACCTGAAAACCGCAAAGTTCCGCAGTAATTGCCGCCTCTTCCGCTACAGGCAAATCCGCCGTTCCCGCACTGATAATAGTCACAGTACCCGGATGCTGCGGAGTTGGGGAATTAGGAGAAATTGCACAAATTCGAGCTTTTTGGTAGTAGCACAAATCGGGTATTTTTTGTTGCAATTGCTGGAAAACTTCCGGTTCGATTCGTGTCGCCATCACCGCAGAATTTCGCCCGCGCATCGCCTCGATAATATCAACAATTTGGTCGGGCGTTTTCCCCGGGCCCCAAATTACTTCAGGAAAACCCGTTCTTAAAGTACGGTGGTGGTCAATTTTGGCAAAATCGCCGACTTGTTCAAAGTCAAAATGCTTTAATTTATTCAAAGCGGCGATCGGGCTAATATCGCCGGCAGCCACAGATTCGAGTAAGTTCTGTAAAATTTTAGGTTCCATTAATTAATGACTGACTAATGACTAATAACTGCTGACTATTCTGTTATTTTCAACTCGTACAAATTCCAGAAAGCACCGCCGAGGGCACTGTAGCGAATTCCCGAAACGCGATCGCGCACCGCCTCAAAAGTCAGCGGATTCACCATATAGATAAACGGCACTTGTTCGGCTATAATCCGCTGCGTCTCGCCATAAATTTCCTTGCGCTTCGCCTCATCAAGCTCCTGGGAAGCTTTCACGTAAAGGTCATCGATTTTCTGCTCCCAGTCGTCAACTTTCCAGCCCTTAATCGGCGGTTCTCCGGCTTGCGGGCCCTGGTTGAAACTGTGCAGCGTGCCGTTAACAGACCAAATATTGTAGCCGCTGTGCGGTTCAGTACCTCCCGTAAAACCGCCGAGGTAAGTATCCCAATTGCGCGTCAACCGCAGCTTTTCCACATAAGTGTTAAAACTCAGGAACTGCGTATCAATTTGCATTCCCAGTTTGCCCAAGTCTTGCTTAATTTGCGTTGCCATTTGTTCCCGAACTTTTTTACCCGCAGCCATCAATAAAGTAAATCGCACCTTGTTGCCTTCAGCATCCAACAATTCGTCGTTACTATTATACTTGAAACCAGCACTTAACAGTAACTCTTTCGATTTTTGCGGCTCGTAACTGTAAGTTGTCAATCCCTGTTCTGGGGACAGGTAGAACGGGCTTTGGGCCGGAATTGGGGAATGCAGCGGCGCGCCAAGTCCGCGATAAATATTGTTAGTCATAGCGGATCGATTGATGCCGTAGGCGATCGCCTGCCGAAATTCTTTACTCGCGAACCACCGAGATTTAATTGGGTCTACAAACGGCTGATTTTGAGCATTGCGCCCCTTATTCAGATTGAAAGACATAAAGACGCTGCCAGTATCCGGGCCGCCGTTGAAGACCGTATATTTGCCGCGTTTTTCCTCCCGTTTCAGCAGTGGAAATACTTCCGGCTCCACGTTCAGAGTATCCAAATCGCCCGAGCGAAAATTCAGCAGTTGATTGTCAGTATTTTCGATAATTTGCCAAACAATTTGCTGGATGTAAGGCTGGGCATTTTCCTCAGCATCTTTGCGCCAGAAATATGGATTTCGTTCTAAAACAACGCGCTGATTTGGAGTATAGCTCAGCATTCGGTACTGACCATTTCCGACAATTTTTTTAGGGTCAGTATCCGTGCCCCAAGTAGCCAGGAATTTAGGGTTGCCGTCTGCATCTGTATTTTCGACAGCTTCCTGTAAAATATGAGCTGGTAAAATCGGGATTCCCCCAGCATATCTAACAAATGGAGCAAAGGGTTCTGCAACGGAAAATTCAACGCGGCGGCTGTCAATTTTTTTAACTTTTGGGTATTCGCGACTCATGCCAACCCTCAGATTATCTTTCAAGCCGCTAGGAATTTTCTCATTGAAATAAATCTTTTCATAGCTGAAGATAATGTCATCAGTAGTCATCGGTTCGCCGTCCGACCATTTCAAACCCTCTCGTAGGGTGAAGACAATCTTTTTGCCATCTTTAGAAACTTCCCAGGACTCGGCTAAACCGGGTTCTAACTCCGAGGTCAAGCCGTTTTCGTTAATCAATCCCTCGTACATATAGCCAAAGACGCTGTATGCAGATTGATTTAGCGGGTAGTTAAAGGTGCCCGGGCCGCTGGGGGTGGGAACGATGAGCCTGTTTACTAAGTTCGATCGGGCTGGAGTGCACGCAGACAGAGTTATAGTGGCAATTGCCACCAGTAAAATCGCCAGCCAGCGCAGTCTTGAATGTATGATCATAGAAATTTTCATAATTTTTTAGTTTACCACCTGCGTGCAACTATGACTGAGATTGTAACCAACCAATAAAGTCTTCAGTGCGCGAAAAATACTTGGTTATCCCTACTTCCCGCAAAGCATCTCGAACTTTGGCCAGACCAAATTCTTTTGTATTATTACTCAAAAATACCTTGACTTCATTAGGATGTAAGTGTGCGTGACTCAAAATGCAGTGTAGAATCAAATTGTCTGTCGGGTCTTCTTCAATAAAAATTGAATTCAAACTTGCTTGAAGTGTGCCTGCTGTTAAGGGAATCATTTCTATCTTTGTGGCTAACAAATCAAGAGCTGCAAAAAGACGCGCATTAATATCATTTATCAGAGCCTCATTTTCATTGAGTGATTGCTCTAAGTGGAAGACAAGAGACTGGGCAGAGGGTGAAGTTTTATCTCGCTTTAGCTGACTAATTTGTTTTTCCATTTCACCTAAAAAACGGTTGCGTCGCTTGATTTCGTCTTCTAAAGCCGAAAGTGATTCCATGCAGCAAATACTTGGTATGGCTATGCTGACTGATGTCGGTACACTCACCAACAAGTTGTTAGCGTCAGGGTCGCGTCCCGTAGCAATGCTCATCAGAAAGTTAGTCTCGATATATAAAATTGCCACCAATTTCTACCCCAGATTTTGTCGTCCCACCTGCTAGCAGTGGTAGCAAGCCGATTTTTGCTATCTGTTCTGATGCGGTTGGAATTTCAGACTTCCAATTATAAGCTAAGTCGCGCAGCCATGCTTCAACCAGTCTAGTTAGGTATCGCTTAAATATCCGTTTGTTGCCAAATTCAGGCTCATAATGGCAAAGTATTTCACCAGTGTTTAGAGAACAAACAGGTCCAGATAACTTTACTCCGTCCCATTTGAAAATCAGAATTTGTTCGGTGTCAACAAACATAGCATAGGGAATTATGGTGCGTTGCTTGGATATCTTTGCTAACACAGCTTTCATCCAAGATATCCTGTAATCAGCAATCCTCTGCTTTGGTGCTGTTTCTTGAGCTTGAATAATTTTGACTTCGATTAGCACGACAACCCGATCGTCCTTATCTAGAGCAATGATATCAACCTCAATCGGTGTGGTGATTTCCAAGTTTTCGGCGAGCATAGATTTGACTCCTAAATGGGTTGAAAATCCTTAGAATCTGACAACTATTTTAGCCCTAACAAAACTACAGCATAGGCTGCAATTCCTTCTTCTCTCCCCACAGGCCCTAATTTTTCGTTTGTAGTAGCTTTGATGCCGATTTGGTCGGGTTTTAATTGTAGGACAGCAGAAAGCCGATCGCGCATTTGCTCAATATGCGGTTTCAGCTTTGGACGTTCTGCCACCACCACCGAATCAATATTGCCGATTTCCCAGCCTTTATCTAATATTAACTGATTCACTTGTGCCAGCAGTACGAGACTATCAGCACCTTTCCATTTCGGGTCAGTTGGCGGGAAATACAGCCCGATATCTCCTAAGCTGAGAGCTCCGAGCATGGCATCCATGATAGCGTGGGTAAGTACGTCGGCGTCGCTGTGTCCTAATAAGCCTAATTCGTGGGGAATGTGCACGCCGCCGAGGATGAGGGGGCGTTCTGGAACTAAGCAGTGAATGTCGTAGCCGTTGCCGATGCGGATGTTCATGTAAAATTGAGGTTTTGGAAGTATAGCAAAAAACAATTATTTCATATTTGCGGGGAGATAGGTGAAAAAGTATGGTCATGATTTACGGACTGTGTGGGAATTGTGACCAAGACATACAGATGTTGGTTGGTCAGTCTCTCTTTGCAAAAAACTTGTTTGGCATCTATCTTATAGCTGCTCTCATTGTGGGGAGGCAATCGAGTTAGATGATACTCATACTATACCTGACGAAATAAGAGAAGAGATTCTAGCAAAAGAAGGGACTTGGAACTTGATTGTATTGGAAAAAGAACAACGTGCAACAGTTGTAACAACAATTCTGCGTGAGGCTATGTCGTTGTCCTTACCTGAAGCTATAAAGCTAAAAAAGAAGAGACCTGGTTCTGTTTTTATCCGAACTAAATCTGAGACTGCTCGACTAAAACAGCTTTTAGCTGCTGAAGGTTTGAAAGCTTCAATCAGCAGAAGTGTTACAACAATCGCCGTTGCCGCTAAAATTGGGCTATGAGTTTGCCCGATAAATCATATGGGATAACTTCTCCTTTCTCCCTTCTCCTATTCTCCCCTGTCCTCCAACCACCGATCGTACAAATCCAGCCGGCGCGATCGAGTTCTTTCAATTTGCTGTTGCTTGCGCCAGCGAGCAATTTCTGCGTGATTACCAGACAGCAACACGTCGGGCACCTTCAATCCCCGAAAATCCGCCGGTCGAGTGTACTGCGGATAATCCAAAAGTCCGTCTTCAAAACTCTCAAACTTTAGGGAATCTTCCTTCGCCACCGTTCCCCGGAGCAATCGCAAAACCCCATTAATCAAAGCCAAAGCCGGAATTTCGCCCCCCGTGAGTACAAAATCCCCCAAAGACACCTCGCGAGTTACCAAATGCAAGACTCGATCGTCCACACCCTCATAATGACCGCAAATCAACACCAACTGATCGCGATCGGCCGCCAACTCCCGAAACATCCCCTGCTGCATCGGTTCCCCCTGGGGAGTCAGCAAAATCACCTCCCGCCGCGGCAAAACCGGCAGCGACTCCACCGCAGCAAAAATCGGTTCCGGTTTCATCAGCATCCCCACTCCGCCTCCGTAAGGCTCATCATCAACTCGCTGGTGCTTGTCTGTGGTAAAATCGCGGGGATTGACAAAATTCACCTCAGCAATCTTTTTAGCTAAGGCTTTGCCCATCAGTCCCGACTCTAGGGGAGCCCGGAAAAATTCTGGAAATAAGGTAACTACGTCAAAGCGCACAATTATTGGAATTTTATTGATACATCATCTCTAGTTTGACCCTTAGGGGGAGTTCAGTTTTCAGTAATTGCTTTATTCTTTATAATTTCTTATAATTTCTGAAAATTTTTGCAAGTTGAATTCTCTTCCTTTGTCGGCGGGCCCGTTTTGTACAACAATAAATCAGTTTTTCATGACAGCGACTGCAAGCAAACTCGCCGCCAAACAATTGCGGGATAGCGCGATCGGCGATCGCACGTCACTCGCACAAACAAAAATTTATTCTTAAAAAGCCCTATTGTACGCACAGCAACGGCAAAATTGAATTTCACATCCAACAGAGGAAGACACACCATGCAGCAGTTGACATCTCAAGCCCTCGAACACAATATTCCCCAGCGCACAAAAACCTCGATTATGGTCATCGGGGGAGCCGAAGACAAAGTTCACGGGCGAGAGATTCTGAACACCTTTTTTTGCCGTGCTGGGGGTGCAAATGCTCGGCTGGCGATCATTCCGTGTGCTTCGCGAGATCCCGAAGGAATTAGCAACCGTTACCGCACCATATTTGACGAAATGGGCGTTAGTGCCGTCAAAGTAGTGGACATCCGCGAACGCGAACAAGCCGAAAACCCCGTCTGGAAAGATTACTTAGAAGATTGTACGGGCGTATTCATCACAGGCGGCGACCAACTGAGGCTCTGCGGGCTGCTGGCGGACACCCCGCTGATGGAGAAAATTCGCAAAGAAACTCTCGAAGGCAAAATTACCCTCGCCGGTACGAGCGCGGGTGCTGCGGTGATGGGATATCACATGATTGCAGGCGGCGGGAGTGGGGCGTCACCGAACCGATCTTTAGTAGACATGGCAAACGGACTTAACATTATTCCTGAGCTCATCGTAGACCAGCATTTTCACAACCGCAACCGGATGGCTCGCTTGCTGTCGGCTGTGGCTTGCCATCCCGATCGCATCGCTATTGGTATTGACGAAGACACCTGCGCCTTGTTTGAGGGAGACGATACTATGAAAGTTCTCGGTAAAGGCACTGTGACTATTGTTGATTCTAGGGAAAATTTTTATACCAATGAGTCTCTGGTAGGAGCGACAGAACCCTTAAGTCTGTTCAATATGCGCTTGCACGTTCTGTGTCACGGAGATTGCTACAATATGCCCCTAGGCAAACCAATGCCATCGGGAGCCTGTTCCGAGTCTGGCTGGCCCCCCGAATGCCGCACAGCCAACTAACGCAGAACATCTCTTGTCATTGATTCGGCAGAAATTAGGCGGCATTCCGGCCGAATCATGGATACAACAATAGAATAGATTCCGAAGCAGCCACGGGCTGACGCCAGGAGGCAGAATCACAGAAAATTCTAACTTCGGGCTTTGAGTTTTTGCTAGCCATGGATCTGTACTTGTTTTTAGCTGCTCGCAGGGGCATGAATTTTCAATTGGGTAGCCCATAACTGGAAATTCACTCCCAAACTGTTCGCTGCGAACAGTCGAGCGAGCAATCTAGATCGAAATTGAATAAATGCTCCAATTATCTATAAGATTTCGCGCCCCATACCCCTCTAACTACCATGAAAATACTTAAAATCCAGACCTTACGCGGCCCCAACTACTGGAGCATCCGACGCCACAAACTCGTCCTGATGCGTTTGGATTTAGAGGAGTGGGCAGATAAAACCACATCTGAAATTCCTGGCTTCTACGAAGGGTTGATCGCCGCACTTCCGAGTTTGAACGACCATCACTGTTCTCCAGGCCATCAGGGAGGATTCCTGCAACGGGTCAGAGAAGGCACAATGTTGGGACACGTAATCGAACACGTCGCCCTAGAACTTCAGGAAATGGCAGGAATGCCGGTCGGGTTCGGTCGTACCCGCGAGACTGCGACCCCAGGCATTTACCAAGTAGTAATTGAGTATCAAAACGAACAAGCAGGTCGCTATGCCGCCCGGGCGGGCGTGCGGATGTGCCAGAGCATTGCCACTACTGGTTCTTATCCAGCAGCAGAATTAATCCAAGATTTGAGAGACCTTAGAGAATTTGCTGCGTCGGCGGCCCTGGGGCCGAGTACGGAAACACTGATCAAGGAAGCAGAAGCTCGCGGCATTCCTTGGATGCCTTTGAACGCCCGGTTTATGATTCAACTCGGCTATGGGGTTCACCAAAAGCGGATTCAGGCAACTCTGAGCAACCGCACGGGAGTTTTGGGGGTAGAACTTGCCTGCGACAAGGAAGGTACCAAAAATATCCTCGCCAGCGCTGGCGTGCCGGTTCCCAGAGGAACGGTGATTCATTATTTGGACGAACTGCAAGCGGCGATCGAAGATGTCGGCGGTTATCCGATCGTCCTCAAACCCCTAGACGGCAACCACGGCCGCGGCATTACGATCGACATCAATTCCTGGGAAGCAGCAGAAGAAGCTTACGACTTAGCCAGCGCGGCATCAAAAACAAAAAGCGTGATAGTCGAGCGCTATTACGTCGGCCGCGACCACAGAGTATTGGTAGTCAACGGGCAAGTCGTAGCAGTCGCAGAACGAGTCCCCGCTAACGTCGTGGGTAACGGCAAGTTTACAGTAGAACAGCTTATTGAAGAAGTAAACCGCGACCCGCAGCGAGGAGACGGACACGACAACGTGCTCACCCGGATCACGATCGACAAATTGTGCCTGGATTTGCTGCAAAAACAAGGATACGCGATGGACTCCGTAGTGCCGGCCGGCGAAAGAGTATTTTTGCGGGCGACAGCAAACTTGAGTACCGGTGGAATTGCAGTCGATCGCACCGACGAAATCCACCCAGAAAACGTCTGGCTGTTTTCCAGAGTCGCCAAAATTATCGGTTTGGACATCGCCGGCATTGACGTAGTAACTCCCGACATCTCCCAACCACTGCGCGATGTCAACGGCGTCATCGTCGAAGTCAACGCAGCACCGGGTTTCAGAATGCACGTCGCCCCGAGTCAGGGTTTACCCCGCAACGTCGCCGGCGCCGTCTTCGATATGCTTTTCCCCTCGCCTCCAACCAGCCGGGTGCCGATTTTAGCGGTAACGGGAACCAACGGCAAAACTACAACCACTCGCCTGCTTGCCCACATTGTCAAGCAGACCGGTCAGATTACCGGCTACACGACTACCGACGGCACTTACATCGGCGATTATTTGGTAGAAACCGGAGACAATACCGGGCCGCAGAGTGCTCAATTGATTTTGTCTGACCCAACGGTGGAAGTAGCGGTGCTGGAAACGGCTAGAGGCGGAATTTTGCGATCGGGCCTCGGCTTCGATCAGTGCGATGTGGGCGTCGTCTTGAACGTCGCGGCAGATCACTTGGGAATTGGCGACATCGACACCGTGGAACAGCTCGCCAAACTCAAGAGCGTCCTCGTCGAGGCGGTAATGCCCAAAGGCTATGCAGTTTTAAATGCAGACGACCCGCTGGTATCAAAAATGGCGCAGCGTGTCAAGGCTCAAATTGCCTATTTTTCGATGAACCCGGACAACGAACTGGTTGCCAAACATACCGCTGCGGGCGGGCTGGCAGCGATTTACGAAAATGGGTATTTGTCGATTTTGAAAGGCGATTGGACGCTGAGAATTGAGCAGGCTGTGAACGTGCCGCTGACGATGGGCGGGCGGGCGCCGTTTATGATTGCTAATGCTTTAGCAGCTTGTTTGGCGGCTTTTGCCCAAGGATTGAAAATAGAAGATATTCGATCGGCTTTGTCAAGCTTCCAAGCATCGGTCGGTCAAACTCCCGGAAGGATGAATTTGTTTAAATTGGGCAACTATCACGCTTTGCTGGACTACGCCCACAACCCCCACAGCTACAAAGCTTTGGGCAGTTTCGTGCTGAATTGGCCGGGACTGCGGATCGGGGTAGTCGGCGCCCCCGGAGACCGGCGAGATGAAGATTTTGTCACCCTGGGCAAACTTTCGGCCGAGATGTTCGATCGCATTATTGTCAAAGAAGATATTGACAGGCGTGGGCGAGAACCCGGTGCTGTGGCACAGTTAATTTGCCAGGGAATTGCAGAGGCGATTTCTGCAGGAACCGCAAAGAAATCTCAAGTTGAATACGAGTTGATTCTTGACGAAACAACGGCCGTTAACAAGGCTTTAGATGAGGCGCCGGCCGGCAGTTTGGTAGTGATTTTACCTGAAAGTGTCAACAAAGCTTTGACTTTAATTGAGGCCCGGAAACCGATTAAGGAATCTGTGGAAGTTCAAAATGGTTTAGATCGATCGAAGTCACAGGAAAGTTTAAAACCGACTGTGGTGAATCAAGGCTAAACTCTTAAGTCTCATTTAATTAATAGGTTGGGTTGAACTTTTAGGACACCCAACCTATTTTTGTTTAAATTAATACTATTTTTTAGTTTTTTTTTTGCATTGAACAAACGATAGACAAATTTATCAGCTTACATTAACGTACTGACCAAGTTGCGGAAATACAATATTCATACAATGCTTTGTTAGAGTTCCGTTTCCTAATAATTTCAGAGTGAATATTTGAGTATCCCAGAAGGCGCATAGATTCAGAAAGTAACGCCTCTGTAGCAACCATATTGCCAAAAAAGGTTGAATTGCCAACAATGTAGTGTAGTTCCGCATGGTCTGCCAAAATAGATCTAAGAGAACTCAAATGTAAGTGCATATCATGAAAGTATTTTAGGACGTAAGTTGCCAAAAGAGGTGCATTTTTCCCACCAGACATTCTTATGTTTTCTACAGTTGAGAATATTTGCTTCGGTAGGCTTTTTTCCTGTATTTGCCAGGAGTTGAGACGGCTAGTTGCAATGCCCCATGTTCCACCAATGGCTAACCAATCCATCTCACCTGCTTCTTTTGCTTCGTTTAAAAACTTTGTCCAGTACATATATGGACGAAGTTCACGAATATAGCTGATCCGATTTGGGTAAGGTGGGGAAGTTATCACTTTATCGACTTTGATATTACTTAAACCAGCTATGTTACGAGCATCTACTTTCAACACCTTAGCAGTACCCATAATAGTATTTTCAGCAGAGTTCGATATAAATTTTATAATCTCCCAAAAAAGCTCTTCTATGGCTTCAATTTTATGATAAATAACTGTGTCATTAAATGACATGGAAATATGATTAAAAGCTGCTGATGAAGTTTCAATTATTAAACGACAGAACGCAATCCAAACGATATCATAACCCTCATTATCTTCAGGTTCTCCGAATTGGTTTACTAAAGCGATTCGCAATGAGGCAAGAAGTTTTAGCGTGTAACTAGACCACCAACGTTCAATGTTAAATATTTGTGGTGTCCAATTGTCTTGAGATATTAAACTTCTATATTCCTCTAAAGCTAGTTGTACCTTTTTTAAAACATCTATTAAGCAGTCTTCATCATAGTTTCTGTATTTAGCGTTCCCAAGCCAAATAAGAAACGGGTTGATATCAAACGCGAATGCTTGGTTTCCTTGTTGAGCAGCAACAAGTCCTGTGGTAGCTGTACCAGAGAAAGGGTCAAGAATAATTGACTCTCTCTCAACAAAAGCCAAAAGCTTTTCCACAAGTTTCACGCCATAGGCCGGAGTAAGTCGAAGCCACCCATGCCGCCCAAGATTGCGATTAGCTTTGAAAGTATAGTCAGATCTTTGGTGAATAGTAGATGACATCAGTCTGCACTTAGTAAAACTGCCAATGTGGTGTAAATTTCGCTTTTGATTACCTCAGAGTTTCGGCGAAAAAAATCTGCCAAATCATAGCCTAAAATTTCCTGGGAAAAAACAAACAGCGAAATTTGATTGCTGCCCGATGTTGTGCCAATCAGGATTCCTCCACGGCTGTTTCGATAGCGTAGTACTAAATCGACATCAATCTGAGAAGAAAAAATTGCAAAGACTGGCAGGTAGCCGTTTGCCCAAGCAACAGCAATATTATCTATGTCAGCATTTTGTCTCTTGCTGTCTTTACTTTTGTATCCCTGCCGAACTTCAAATACGGCTCCCTTCGCTGGGGCAGGAACATTAAGAGAACTGCTGTAGTCCGCTATCCACTGAATAACTCTTCCTCTAACCTCAAGATTTTGAATTTCGCTCAGTTCTAGCCGAGCATCCAACGACAAAGTTTTGTCCTTGTCGTTTTTGGTCTTCGCAACGTAAGACCACAGGGCATATTTGGGATCTTCGTATCCTGCTCTATCGATTATTATTTGTCTGAATAAATTCTCACAACCTTTCCCAATTTGTCGATAAACCGAAGTCATGCCACCAGCGGCTTTGTGAGCAGCGTACATCAAATCTGAGTCAAGACCAATCCATGAGTAAAAAGGATCGGCTCCGTAGATTGATAAGAACCGTGGCAGATCCAATCCTTCCTCTCTATTGCCTAGCCCGAATTTGGGCTTGTACCGTCTGCAAAGTTTTACGGGGTCTAGGAATCTTTTGAGGTATAGGTTCTCTTCAGTCACGATTACTTTGCAATTACTGGATAATATCTTTATGTTTGATATTATACTATTTTTCTCACCGTTTTTACCTTTTAACTGCCGCCCACTGCATAATTGGTGCCAGCGGTTTCCAACCCTGAAAAGAACCGATCGCCCCTACTCGCTGAATCCCAATTCTAATTAGTTCCCCGCCATAACGATCGTGCCATTGCAAAACTTTAAACTCGCTCTCAACTGTCACCGCATTAACAACTAATCGGCCGCCTTCACCTAAAGCATTCCAGCAAGTTTCCAGCACAGCTTCTGTGGTGACACCGCCGCCGATGAAAATAGCATTCGGTTGACGCAAATTTGTCAGGGCTTCCGGCGCTTCTCCCGGAACGATTTCGAGTTCGGGAACGCCGAAAGTCGAGGCATTTTCAGCGATGTATTGCAATCGAGTCGGATCGCGTTCGATCGCGATCGCCCTGCACCGAGGATGACTCCGCATCCATTCGATCGCGATCGATCCGCAGCCCGCACCCACATCCCAAAGCAACTCTCCGGGAATCGGAGCTAACGTAGACAGAGTAACGGCTCGAACCTCCCGCTTGGTAAGTTGTCCGTCGTGGCGATAAGCAGCATCCGGCAAACCCGAGGTACGAGGGAAAATCACAGCTTCGCGATCGGCTGCAACTGCGATTGCGATCGTGTTCAAATCCGCCAAATCCGATTCATTCCAGGCTGCTGCTACCCGCTCGATCCGCCGTTCCGATTCCGATCCCATCCGCTCGAACACGGTCATCAAACTGCTGCCAAACCCCCGCTGTGTTAACATTGTCGCCACAAGACCAGGGGTGTGCCTGTCAGCACTCAACACCAGCAGGCGCGCGCCGGGGGACAAAGCAAGGGCGATCGATGCGATCGGGCGATTTGTCAAACTGAAAGTCTCAACTTGGGCCAGCGGCCAACCCAAACGGGCGCAAGCAAGACTAAAAGCCGATACAGCCGGAATCACAGTCATTTCCGAAATGGGAATTTGGCGCGACAGCGTGACGCCGATGCCGTGACACATCGGATCACCGCTTGCTAGCACGCACACAGACTGTCCCCGGCGACGGAGGATGTCGTCAACTGTTGCTTGCAAAGGCGATGCCCAAACCCATTTTTCGCGGGTGTCGTCGGTTGGTAGCATTGCTAGGTGACGGGCGCCACCAACAACGATTTGAGATCGAGAGAGGAGGGTAGAGGCGATCGGGCCGAGCCCCGAAAGTCCATCTTCGCCAATCCCCACCACCGAAAGCCATTTGTGCATTGCGCCCTTACTGCTAATTACTACTTATCAATTCTAAAGAATAATATCGGATTTCCATTCATAATTCTTTCTTCTACTTGTTTCATTCCGAGTCTTTCTGCGACTTTTTGCGACTCAATGTTTGGGCGATCGCAACTTGCGACAAGATAATTAAAGCCAAGTTCATCAAAACCATAATCCAATATTTTGGTTGATGCTTCAGTAGCGTAACCTTTTTTAAGTGCTTTGGGCAGCAGTGCGTAAACTAACTGGGGCTGTGCTTCTTCAAAAAAATACCACAAACCAACAAATCCAATAGTTTCTCGATCGCTCTTAGTTTCGATAAACCACATACCGAATTGCTTTTGGGCAAACAGCTTTTTGTTTTCGGCAAGCATTTCTTCAACCTTTTGTAGCGACCAGATTTCGCCGTCGCACAGATATCTCCTCACATAGGCATCGATAAAAATTCTATGAAGTGTGTTGAGGTCGCTCTCCCCAATCGGTTTCAAAACTAATCTCTCTGTTTCAAATATCATGGGGATTATTTATGTTGGATTAAAGGGCGATCGCACCTATCAATATTAGTCCAGGAGGCACGGGTGGTCAGAAACCGGGTTTTTTATGAAAAGATGGGTTGCAGCCCGTAGATTCGGTAAAAAAGCCGGTTTCTTTGATAGGAGTGCGATCGCGAACTGTTTATTTTTGTAGTTGCGGTGTCTTCGCCGGCGGATCCATGCGTCCATGACTGTCTGAAAAATATTTTCCCCAAACAAAAAGCGCCCCTATTTCTAGGAGCGCTTTTTGTCAATCGAGGACTAAAATTTAGCCATTGATAGAAGGAGCAACCATTGCTACTGGAGTGACTTCGCCAGCAGCCAAGTCAAGCGGGAAGTTGTGAGCGTTGCGCTCGTGCATTACTTCCATACCCAAGTTAGCGCGGTTGAT
>NZ_JAUBRM010000203.1:0-3129 GCF_036701905.1 Microcoleus sp. MON2_D5 | reverse complement strand
CCGCCTATTACTTGAATTAAACCGTTAATATAAGAAGCATCGCCACCCACAACTCGCCCTAAAATATTGCGGATATTCGGATTAGAAATAAAATTAACAATTTGACCGTCTTTGAGTCCAAACTGCTGAAAACTATGAAACAGATTAGTGCCGTCTTTTGAGCGCTGTCCCCCGTTAATGTTAAATTGATTGCCTAAGTCAGTAACAGAAGTTCCTGTGCCATCGGGAGCCGGAGTAATTGGCTGTCCTGTAGCAGCAGGTGAGAGCAATAAAAAACCTAAAAATACTACCCAAGTAGAAGCCAATAGTTGCTGTTGATATCTTTGAGTTATTCTTGTTATAGTCATTAGACTTATCCGGGGAATAAATGCTTGGCAGTCCGATTTTAATTTAAAATGAAATTTTTTACTCAACAAGCAGGATTGGACTTGAGACGGAACACGTTAAAAAGTGCGCTCATATACTATCTGACGAGGTTGGGATTATTGTTGATGTCTTTTTGAGTTAGAGAATCGCAAATTCGTTTAATTCCTCGATACACGAGCTTTTTTTATCGCAAACTGTAATAAGCGAGTTCCCAGCCCCATGCGACACGATAATCCATTGGTTTTGGCTTGACTAGCAACCGCCAAAGAGCTGCCCCTAAGTGCAGTGGAGTGTGAATTACATCGTTGTGAATAATGATATCGCCTATCACCAACTTATCAGGTGGAGACAAAACGCAGTGAAGTCTATCGACTTCGCTGTTGTGGTACAAGAGTTTGGCAAGAAAATATGAGTCTTCTTCCCCGTTTACTTGCAGACGAGTGTACCGCCTGCAAGTAAACGCAAATAATCATCCGATCGCGGTTTTCCGATGAACTTTCCAACATCATTTATTTTTAGAATACCCGATAGCGATTGTCGCTCACCGAATCTACGATGACCCTTATTTCCTTTAGCACCTCTCGCTACCACGTTAAGAAATTCCCGTATACCGATGCAGTAACGCAGTATTTGCGGCAAACTTTCTGGTATCGGGTCAAGTTTACCAAGCATGAAGATAGAACGGCACGGACAAGCCAAAATACTCACGCAACAGGAAATCGAGCTTTTGTTCAACAAAGGTTTGCAAACCTCACGCGATCGCACCCTCTTCGGAGTTTGTCTCTATACGGCTTGTCGTATTGCCGAAGCTTGTTCCCTGGAAGTCATCGATATTTACACTGCCAGAGGTACAGTCCGACCTACAATCAACTTCCGCAAGGGCAACACCAAAGGCCAACTCCAAACCAGAACGATTCCAGTCATTGAAGATTTGCGAAGTCTCCTGACATCTTGGAAACCCAACGCGGGTCAGACTTATTTATTCCCCGGCCGCCACCCTTCGCATCATTGGAAGCATCTGCACACCAACTCAGCGGATCAGATTTTGAGAGAAGCGTTCGAGCGAACCGGCATCGAGGGAGCCTCCACCCACAGCTTCCGTCGCACCGCCCTGACTCAGATGAGTAACGCCGGAATTCCGCTGCGGATTATTCAAGAAATCAGTGGTCATAGTAACCTCGAACAGTTGCAGCATTACTTAGAGGTGAAGCCGGATCAAGTCAAAGGAGCGATCGCGAGTCTTTCCATGCTTTCCTACACGGGGAAAGCTACATTTTCCCCTGTAGAGGATGAATTGTCTGCTGTGCCGTTACCAAGAGAGCAACTGTCACAAGGCCTATCAGACTCGGAGCCTGAAGAAATTCCCGATTGGTGACGAGCAATTTTAGATTTTAGATTTTAGATTTTAGATTTTAGATTTTGGATGCAAGCATTAAAGTCACGCATCAAGAGCATCGAGTGCCGATCGCTTTCTTTCCCCCGGCAGAAGCCCTAACCCCTAGATTTGTTAGAATCGTTGGTCATGTGGAGCGGGTGCACCTCCAAAACCGGCTCATAGGAGAATTGTTGACAATGTGGCTAAAATTTGGTGTTGCTCTCAGTGGCGAACTGACGAGCATTGATGAGGTTGTGCGCGGAAAAACTCAGCTAACTTGCCTCTACTGCGGTGGCGGATTGACAGCAAAAAAGGGTTCGGTGAAAGAACATCACTTCGCGCACACTGAGGAAACTTGCAAGTTCGTCAGTCAGCGGATTAAAACCAAAGCTTTCCCATCGCTGCCTCTCTATGACAACTTCACCATCCAGCTAAAGGGTGAGGAATTGGAGCAATTGAAAGTGCTGTGGAAAGAGTACGGGGCCCAAAAGCGATCGATTCCCAGAGACTTGGTAAACTTTCGGTGGGAACTCAAAGGATTGGTGGAGTCGTCGGGTGATCGCTCTTATCAATTCACTAACCTCGGCAAAATTCCAGTGGGTGCGCTTCCCCTGGCGTTGTTCAACAAAGTCCAAGAACCGCTGCTGCTGTCGGAGCTGGCTTCGTTGGAAGGCTCTGTAGAGATTGCTTTATCTGCGGGGTTATCCTGCTTAGAAGAACGGCGGGCTGATTTGCTGATTTATCGAGCGCAGCTTCGTCGGATTCTGGTGAACTCGCTCTACTTCCTTGAGGTCAAAGCGAACGGCAACATCTTCTATAAAATTGGAATTACTACTCGATCGATCGAGGAACGCATTGCCGAAGTGCAGCGGGATGTCAGAGCGCATTACTCGGATGTGGCTGTCAATTTGCTGGGACTTTGGGAACATCGGGGCAATGTGGAGCTGTACTTCAAACACCGCTACAAAGCGTTTAATTACCGCATTGGCAAGCTGACGGAATATTTCGTGTTTCCGAACGTCAAGCTTATTCTGGATGATTTGTATGAGATGGAACCCAAAGTGCTGAGCGAGATTGAGGTGGATGTACTCAATTGCGAGCAATCAGATTCCGCTCGCTGCCAATCAGTCAACCTAGGCGAACGCACGAGCGAAAGCAAACCCGTCCCGTAATTGAGTTAAAGGATTGTTCGAGCTGCTTGTCCCACCAAATCAACAAAATCAGTCTTTGTTCGCTCGAAGCGATCGACACTCTCAAACCGTTATTTTTGCGTTGTGTTTAAGGCGCGCGGGGCATAATGTAGGCTTAGACGTGCGATTCGTTGGCTAGAAACCAATCTTAATAAAAAGATTAGGGGGATTAGCCGCAGGGTAATGAACCTTGATAAC
>NZ_JAUBRM010000202.1:0-3152 GCF_036701905.1 Microcoleus sp. MON2_D5 | reverse complement strand
GAGCCGGATGAGGTGAAAGTCTCACGTCCGGTTCTGAAGGAGAGGTAGAGGTGGCAACACCTCTATCGACTCTAACAGTTCCTTGCCCAGCGAAATTTAGGATTAAACAGACTTATTGGGTTAAATCAGTTTCCTAGATATAGTAGCGGCTGTTAACGAAGGCGCAAGCTAACATTACCCCTCTCATAGAGGCTCATAAAGGAGCGAACATTATGCGATCGTCGGTTGCGAGGTTGGATGTGGTAATTGTCCCACTAGAAAGTACATTACAAAAGTACACTCCCATCTAGCAATCCCCGTGTAATGGAAAGATTCACGGCGGTTGAAACCGCCTAGCCGTTTCCCTCTCAGGTCTAAAGACACGCTCGTTTCCCACTTACCGAATTTTTTTATGACTATTGGCTACCTCGCACTCGTTCTCCACGCCCACTTGCCTTTTGTCCGCCACCCCGAAAGCGACTATGTTTTAGAAGAAGAATGGCTGTTTGAGGCGATCGCAGAAACCTACATTCCCCTGCTGCAAGTCTTTGAAGGACTCAAGCGCGACGGCATCGACTTTAAAATTACCATGAGCATGACGCCGCCCTTGGTGGCAATGCTGCGCGACCCCTTGCTGCAAGACCGCTTCGACGACCACTTGGCTAAACTCGAAGAATTAGCGGATCTGGAAATCGAACACAACAGCGGAAACGGTCACCTCCGCTATTTAGCAGAACATTACGCCGCTCACTTCTCTCAAGTTCGCAACTTTTGGGAAAAGTACGATCGAGATTTAGTCAAAGCCTTCAAAGAACACCAAGATACCAACAACCTCGAAATCATCACCTGCGGTGCCACCCACGGCTACCTACCGCTGATGAAAATGTACCCCGAAGCAGTTTGGGCACAAATTCAAGTAGCCTGCGACAACTACGAAGCAAACTTCGGCCGCCGACCAAAAGGCATTTGGCTGCCCGAATGCGCCTACTATGAAGGCTTAGAGCGGATGTTAGCCGACGCAGGCCTCCGCTACTTTCTCACAGACGGTCACGGCATCCTCTACGCCCGCCCGCGCCCCCGCTACGGCAGCTACGCCCCGATTTTCACCGAAAGCGGAGTAGCAGCCTTCGGCCGAGATCACGAATCATCGCAGCAGGTTTGGTCTTCCGAAGTCGGCTATCCAGGCGCCGCCGAATACCGCGAATTCTACAAAGATTTGGGCTGGGAAGCTGACTACGATTACATTAAGCCCTACATCATGCCCAACGGTCAGCGGAAAAATACCGGGATTAAATATCACAAAATCACCGGTCGCGGATTGGGTTTAGGCGATAAACAGTTGTACGATCCGTACTGGGCAAGGGAAAAAGCAGCCGAACACGCCAGCAACTTTGCTTTCAACCGGGAACGGCAAGTCGAACACCTCAACGGCATTATGCAGCGTCCGCCGATTATTGTTTCACCTTACGACGCCGAACTTTTCGGTCACTGGTGGTACGAAGGGCCTTGGTTCTTAGATTACCTGTTCCGCAAGAGTTGGTACGACCAAAATACCTACGAGATGACGCACTTAGCCGATTATTTGCGGGGAAATCCGACTCAGCAAGTGTGCCGCCCGTCTCAGTCTAGCTGGGGTTTCCGGGGTTTCCACGAGTATTGGCTCAACGATACCAATGCTTGGATTTACCCGCACTTGCACAAAGCTGCGGAACGGATGATTGAGTTGGGAAGCATGGAACCTGCGGATGAATTGCAGTGGCGCGCTTTGAACCAAGCGGCGCGCGAAGTGCTGCTAGCTCAATCTTCTGACTGGGCATTTATCATGCGTACAGGGACGATGGTGCCCTATGCAGTGCGGCGGACTCGATCGCACTTAATGCGCTTTCACAAGCTTTACGATGAAGTGAAAGAAGGGAAAGTTGATTCGGGTTGGTTGGAGAAGGTTGAGGAGATTGATAATATTTTCCCTGAAATTAACTATCGCGTTTATCGACCGCTTTAAGTCTCGTTTCCCCTTTCATCCTGTCCCCCCAGCCCTGCTTAAGGGAGGGACAGGATGTTAATTAAAATTATAGGTAATGGGGCGATCGCCATGAGTGGAATGAGAGGGGCGATCTTTGGTTGAGAGTGTGAGTGCGATCGCATTTTTGGTCTGGAAAGGTCGATCGCACTTTATGTCTTTTTCTCAACGCGCAGGCGAGCCCCTTTTTGGTATGGAAAGGTCGATTGCCGAGGTCCGCAAATAGCCAGCTAATTATAAAGAAAGCTGCCAGAATTCACTCAAATAGAAGCGGAACCAAATCGAGAAATTTAACTCGCGAAGTTAAAGCGATTGTTAGTTGAAACCCGAAGCCAAGTATTTGATTGTGCTAAATAATTGCCGCAGTTGCGAGGATACAGCAATACTGTTGATATTAAGGCGAAAAATTATTCTATCGAAAGTTATCCTAAAATCAAAAATTTTTCCATTGAAGGCGGCAACGGGTGTTTTTGCCGAAGTTCCTGAATTTGCGATCGCGCAAATATCAAAGCCAAGTTGAAAAATACTTAAACTACCCGATCGCTAATCAAGATTTGTTCTAGCAGACAATATCCACAATTCGCGGGATGGTGGAAATCGAACAGGTGGAATTGAACCGGAAGAAGAGAGGGAACGTCAGCGCGATCGCGAACAACTAGAATTATACAAGCAAAAGGAACAAGAGCAGAAAGATCGCGCTCGAGAACAAATGGAAATTTGCAGGAAGAACGAAGACAAATAAACAAAAAGCCGGGTTTCTGCTCAAACCCGGTCACCATGAAGACAAGCAATATTAACACTGCTCAAACCTCAATTTTTTAATAATTTTACCCCCATTTTTACCTTGTCCAAAATCGTCTTTTGCGAAACACAAGTAATCAGACAAAGCTTGCCGCAATTCAAAGTATCGCGGCGAACTTTCTGAGCTTTTTCGCCATACCAAATCTCGCGGGCGCTGGCATTTTTCACATTACCAATCACGGGAAACTCATCGCACAATTTCACATCGCCGCGCGTATCAATCCAGTAATTTCGCAGTCCAACGCGACAAGGACGAGTTGAATCAGGAGCTTTTTCGGCGTTGCATAATTAGAGTATGAATAGAGGGAATCACCATGCCATGTCCTGAGTGCAAATCAACCCATATCCGTAA
>NZ_JAUBRM010000201.1:0-3196 GCF_036701905.1 Microcoleus sp. MON2_D5 | reverse complement strand
GTTTTTCCACCTGTAGCGCTTTTGTCTCTACTCAAACGCTATATATGGGAATTTAGAAATTAGATGCGTTTACCCTGGTTGTCACCCCGCCAGGTAAAATAGCTAAGTATACCCTTTGTAAAACCCATCTATCTGACAATGCCGAAACGTATTAGCATTGAGCCACATCTATCGTTAACAGAACTAGAACAGCGTTACCGTAAAGCTTCATACCCTGTTGAAAAAAGTCATTACCAAATTATCTGGTTATTAACATCTGGCAGAAGTAGCCGAGAGGTTTCACAAATAACTGGTTACAGTCTCAATTGGATTTATGAACTAGTCTGGGGGTATAACCGCATTGGTCCAAAATCACTTGGAGATAAAAGGCATGAACATCCAGGTGCCGATACACTTTTGAATGATGTACAACAAGCACAACTATGGCAAGCGCTACAATCACCTCCAACTGTTGGTGGGCTTTGGAACGGACAGAAAGTTGCAAATTGGATGAGTGAATTATTAGGACATTCAGTTAGTAGATAACGAGGTTGGGAGTATTTGAAGGCAATGAGACTACGTTTGAGAGTACCTCGACCCTCTGATCAGGAAGCAGACTTTACGGAACAGGAACAATGGAAAAAAAAACTAGCAAAAACGGTGACTCAAGTTCAAGAAAAGTACCCAGACGCCGATGTAGAAGTTTGGACAATGGATGAACATAGAGTTGGGCTTAAACCAATAATAAGACGTATTTGGGTAGATGAATGGACAGTACCCGTAGCATCGGTAAATTGGCGATTTAAATGGTTATGGTTGTATGGCTTCGTTCACCCACAATCTGGAGAAACATATTGGTGGATTCTACCTTTTGTGAATACCCAAATTTTTAATCAAGTTTTAGCCGATTTCGCCCAACATTTTGAAGTCGGGGAAAATAAACAAGTCGTATTGACGTAAGGATCGAGCGGGATGGCATACCGCTAAAAAAGTTGATGTACCGCAGGGCATTCATATTATAGAAATGCCATCTCACTCGCCAGAACTTCAACCTGCTGAAAGACTATGGCCACTCACAAATGAGCCTATTGCTAACCGAACATTTAAAAATCTTGATGAATTAGAGGAAATTTTATTTAATCGCTGCCAACAATTACTCCAACAGCAAGACTTAGTTCGAGGTTTGACAAATTTCCATTGGTGGCCCCAAGTTGAGGCTTAATTATGGTTATGCTACCGGACATGATATCAGAGGGTTTGTGATGATATTACTTTGGTGGTGATGAAGCAGAAATAGAGTTCCCAACCCCTGGATCGTTCGGCGGTTGAAATTGGGGCTCTTCAGGGGGAACCCCCCCAACCCTCCCAAGCGAGCATTGCCCCTACTGGAGAAACTTTCGTCCCTAAGTAGCGGAGAATGAACAATAAATATGGCAGCTTACCAAGGACTTCCGATTAGGGTGAAACTGCTCCAGTAGTAAGGATGAGAAAAATCTTGGTTTTGTTGTTGTATGTTAGTCGGTAAATTCAAGTTGCCCGCTGTTGTCACTAACTGTCCGTTTTCCATCCGAACTTTACCAGCAATCATCGCCTGTTGAGCCAGTTGCAGAGTTTCTGCCTTAGTTGTGGCTCCTCGCAACTGGTGGTAAAATTCACTCATCAGCCCCAAAGTGCCTCCATCATCAACATACCACAAACTCCCTAAAGCAGATTTCGCGCCGGATTTTACTGCTAAACCTCCAAAACCTAACTCTGCTTCCCGATCGCCCACAGCAGTTCTACAAGCACTTAATACTAACAAGTCTACCTGCGGATTGCGCCAATTCAAACTCTCCATATGATCGAGCTGCAATTTGGAATTCCACATTTGAATGTAGGAATTGCTCGCTTTTCCCGGTTTGAATTCAGCGTGAGTTGCTAGGTGAACGATCCGAAATCCTCCCTTGGCGTGTTCCGACGTGAGATTATCTAAAGTGAAAGTAGAATTGAGGAAAGATGGGCTCTGCCACTGAGCCGAAATCGCCTGCAATTCGATCGGCACATTGGGCAATGGCTGTTGGTCAACAAATTCCGACCTTCCCATTGCTAGCACGGTGGCGTCTCTAACAGCTTTATAATCGGTATTAGTCGAACTAAAACTCGGAATTAGGCTGAAACTGTATTTTTCAATCAAGAAGCCTTTACCGTCGTGTAAAGCGGCAAAGGACAGGCTTCGCAATCCGGGATCGACTGACAGTAAAAAAGTCTGAATTCCTAAGTTTTGTAAGTCTTTTTCTAGGGGTGCGATCGCCCATTTATATAATTGCTGGGCGGCGGCTAGATAACTGGTACTATCGCGTTGTGCGGGATTGGTGATTTCAGCGCGGAACTCCTTGACGGTAGGGAAAAGAGCTGCTCTGTTGGCTTCTGGGACGCTGTAGTGAATCGGCAAGCCCACGGGAGGAACTAAAATTAGTTCCAGTCGATCTTCTCGCGAGACTATGTAGATAATACCAGACCGCTTGCCGGTTTGCTGTTCGATATTTTGTAAAGTTTGTTGGGCTGTCGAAATTAAGACTTTTTCCTCTAGGAGGTTGGCTGGTACCCCCAAGTATTCTCCAAATTCTTGATTCCTCATTTCTTCGATTCCCCAGACTGTTTTCTGTATGTCGTTACCTTCAAAAAGTTGATCTGGAGGCGGGGCGTATCCCAGAACTAAATTAGAAGTAGGGTTACCTGTTGATGCTTGTTGGGATGCTGGTGAAGAGGCTACGATGCCAGCGGGTAATTGACTGGTGATACTTGGATCGATGGTTAAAACTCGATCATCGGCTGCAGCAACACCGGAATTGTCTAGCGATCGAATTTCGGGGCGTTTAAAGTCTTGTGCATCGGAGGTTGAGGGTTCGGGTGCGGGCGATGCTGGTGTTGTCACAGGTGCGGGCAGTTGTATTTCCGTAGGAGCGATGGGAGTGGGAGTTTCACTCGCAGTCGGAGTGGGAGTGACACTCGGAGTGGGAGTGACACTCGGAGTGGGAGTGGGAGTGACACTCGGAGTGGGAGTGACACTCGGAGTGGGAGTGGGAGTGACACTCGGAGTGGGAGTGACACTCGGAGTGGGAGTGGGAGTGACACTCGGAGTGGGAGTGACACTCGGAGTGGGAGTGGGAGTGACACTCGGAGTGGGAGTGACACTCGGAGTGGGAGTGGGAGTGACACTCGGAGTGGGAGTGACACT
>NZ_JAUBRM010000043.1:0-61629 GCF_036701905.1 Microcoleus sp. MON2_D5 | reverse complement strand
TCAGCAATTCCTCGATCGGGATTTTGAGCGCGAAATTCCTCACCCGACGGTAAAGCTAGTTGAGCATTTTCGATGTCAGCGATCGCACTTTTGCCTTCTGTTCTGGTAATAGCTTGCAGCAATTGACCCGCTTCTGTTTCTAAGATGACTTCCAAACCAGCCGCAGTAGGGTTAAGCTTTACACCTGTTACTTGTACGACTGATTGAGAGATTCGCACAGCCTCAGAAACAAGAAAACTTGAGGGCGATGGCTCAAGTAATCCTTCAACACTGGTGCTAGGGCGATCGATGTCGTTGAGTTTTGGTATGTCTGTTATTGGTTCAATATCAGGATTAGGAAAAGCGCGATCGCTATTAGATATCTCCCATAAACCTTGTGGATCGGGCATCCTGCCGGCTTCTGAGGAGCTTTTTTTGATATTTCTATTGTCTTCTGAAGCAACTGTCAAGTGTGAATTGAGTTTTTGGGATCGGTTTTCTACAGATACCTTGGCTTCTAACTCCTCGCTTTCAGATGAGGGCTTTTCTGCGAGCTGTTTTTGGGACGGGATGACAGAAGGAATCGCCCACCATTGAGTACCATCGTCGGCTGTTGAGGGATTTACTGAACTCGGAGCGCGGGCGATCGCGGGTGTAGCTTCAGCAGAGTCGGAGTTAGCGCTGTCAGAGAAACTTCTTGGCCCTGCCGCTGCTACTGGCATGATACCAACGCTCAGCAGTGCAACACATAAAAAAGGTACACGCAGTTTCATTTTCATTCACACCACACACTTAAAAACTTGAGCTGCTACACCATCTGTAAGAGTGAATGCACTGATTGAGCTGCACTCCCGACTTGTGATCTGCTGAAAATCTACCCGAGCAAATACGAAAACTAAGCCTGTCAGTAACAGGCGCAGCTATCTGTGGTCGCACTTTGAATCCAGTTTCTTGACACGAGCGACGATACACTCGGGTAGCTGTCAACAAGTTAATGGCTTATCACTAATAATTTGCAGTAGTCTTGTTAAAGTAAAACAAGTCTGCTGCTAATGTCAAGCAAGAATTCAAATTTGTTTGTTAAAAATTATTATTAGTTATTTGGGGAAGCTGCACCTGCGGACGATCGGCGATTTTGGGGGTGCAGCGGTCGGCGGACCTGACTCTAAGCCGCGAATAACTCTAAAATTGGCGGCTTTACTAGATAAGAGGGAAAAAAACTGAGGAGGTCAGCTCAATCACGGGCTATAGTCGCAACTGGAGGATCTACTGTGTAGTCAAGCGGTACAACTCTTCGGGGGTAGAATCTGTAGGAGATCGACGACAACACCACTATGGAACTAACAGCATATTGGATGATCTAGAACAAGCCCAATTGTGGCAAGTCTTGCAAGAAGCGACTAGCAGGGTATCTAACTCCGCCTGAAACCCAAATGGAATAAAAACCTAGTCCAATTGTGTGAAAATTGGTTCACTGCTTTTTTAGAAAGAGAGTGGCGCGGAAAAGAAAAAACGATTATTTTTCAAGTTTACCTTGTTGCCAATTTCCTTCTAGCTTAGTTCCATCTGCATAAATGTAAGAACCTTGACCGTGTTTTTGCCCGTTAAGGAATTCACCTTGATAGCGATCGCCATTGGCGTAAATGCAGGTACCTTTGCCGTTGAACTGACCATCCCTAAATTCGCCTTCGCAGCGATCGCCATTCGCAAAAATGAAAACTCCTTTCCCGCTCATCTTACCCTTGACAAAAGTGCCTTTATAGCTATTTCCATTGGCGAACTCACGGACACCTTCACCACTAAATTCTCCATTGTCAAACGGGCCTTGATAACGTCCCCCTTCTTTAAAAGTAAACAACCCCTGACCTTGAAGGTTGCCCTTCACAAACTCTCCTTCATAGCGGTCGCCGTTTGGATATTCGCGAACCCCTTTACCGTGAAATTGCCCTTCACTAAATTGCCCTTCATAACGGCCTCCTTCAGCAAAGGTATAAATTCCCTGCCCGTGACGTAGATTATTCAGCAACTCTCCTTCGTAGCGGTTCTTATTAGCATATTGACAGACGCCTTTGCCGTTAACTTTTCCTTCTTTAATATCTCCTTCGCAACGAGTGCCGTCACTGAACGTAAAAACCCCTCGACCGCTGGGAGAACCATTGGTAAAAGAGCCTTCGTAACGAATGCCGTTAGTTGAGGTAAAAGTTCCTGTACCGTCGAACTCACCATTTTTAAAAGTGCCTTCGTAGCGGTTGCCGTTAGTAAATTCGCGGACACCTTGACCGTTGAATTCACCATCGGCAAATTCTCCTTGGTATCGACCTTCTTCTTTAAAGGTATAGATGCCTTTACCGTGAGGTTTGCCGTTGAGAAATTGGCCTTCGTACCGATCGCCGCTGGCATATTGACAACTGCCGGGACCGCTGAGTTTTCCCTCACTCAATTCTCCCTCGCAACGTCCGCCATCGGGTAAAGTAATTACTCCTGCCATTGCGCTGTGAGGGTTGGCAAACAACAAAGCAATTCCCAAGTTGGAACCAAGTAATAGAGCGAGTCCAACTCGCTGAAGTTTACTTAATATTGGTGACGACATTCCCAAATTCATAATTCACAAAAAATTCAACTTTTAACTTTGCTATTCCTTGGACGGTGCTATAGAATTTCCAGCCAAATTGCTAGAGTCTCAAAAAAATCCCTAGTCAGTGAGCAGGAAGGTAATGGTTATTCTTTCTCCTTGAATGCCACTCTCTGATGGGGCATATTTCCTTTCTTCTACTGTTTTCATCGCTGCGCGATTCAAGTCGTTGTATTTGCTAGGAGTCAAGATCTTGATGTTGACTGTCTTACCGTTGGGGTCAATGTCACAAATGAGTTCCACTTGGCCTTGGCGCCCTTCTTCTCTGGCTGCGCTCGGATAGTTAGGTTTACCGCAGCCACTAATGCAAGTGCCTCCAGGCGTGCCGGGAGCGCGCGAAGGACTCCCCCCTCTTCCTGGATTTGTCGGTTTTTGCCCTGACCCCGAACCGCTTCCAGAGCCTCCGCCTCCACGACCTCCGCCTCCAGAACCTCCGCCTCCAGGGCCTCCGCTTCCAGGGCCTCCGCTTCCAGGGCCTCCGCTTCCAGAGCCTCCGCCTCCAGGGCCTCCGCCTCCTGGGCCTGGTAAGCCAGCCGTCGCCGATCTTCCCAATCGCCCCGAACCATCCCCAAATGGCTCTGAGGAAGGTAGGTCGCCATTTTCGCTGGCGCCAGATAGTGAGTTCGACGCACTTCCTCCAGGGCTTCCACCTCCTGGGCTTCCGCCTCCGGGGCCACCAGAGGCAAGGTTTCCTAAACCTCCGATCGCATTTCCAGAATTGCCACCGCCTCCTGGTCTAGTAGCTGTGACTGGCGACCCAGCCCCGGGCGATCGCTGTATGGGCCCGGAAGAAGGATTTAATGGCTCTGAGGAAGGTTCCCCGCTACCGGCTGAAGCAGATGGTGAGAGCGGGTTATTTTTTTCGGGGCTGTCGGAGGAGTTGGGATTTGCAGCATCTTTTGTAAAGTCTGTGGAACTTCCAGCACCCTTGGGGCGGGATGCGGTAACGGGTGGTTCGCTTTTTGGAGGATCGGGCGAAGGGGTTTCGGGTTCCTTGGCGAGCGGGGTTTTAGGAGTTTCTGGGGAATTGAAATCCTGTTGAGGTGGGGGGGAAGGCTCGATAGGAGTTGGTGGCGGAGTTTCCGTTAAGGGCAGCTCTTTCTTAATCTCTGGTGGTGGCGTTACCGCTACGGGTGGCTCCTCTGGAATTGGCGGTGGCGTTACCGCTACGGGTGGCTCCTTTGGAATCGGCGGGGGCGTTACCGCTACGGGTGGCTCCTTTGGAATCGGCGGGGGCGTTACCGCTACGGGTGGCTCCTCTGGAATCGGCGGGGGCGTTGCGGCTACGGGTGGCTCCTCTGGAATCGGCGGGGGCGTTGCGGCTACGGGTGGCTCCTCTGGAATCGGCGGTGGCGTTGCGGCTACGGGTGACTCCTCTGGGGGAGTTGGCTCTGCTGGCGGTTCTGGTTTGAACGTCTCAGGTGGGGGAGATACCTTTTCTGGAATAGTCGGCTCTGGCTGGGTTTCCTCTACTTTGGGCTCATCAAGCACAACAACTTCAATGGGCTCCTCTGCAAATTCAGCAGATTTGACCAAGTTGAGGCTCAACGGCAGCGCGACACCGTGCAGTAAGCTTGAGGCTAATAGACTGATCGCCAGAACTTTTTTGAGAGCTTCTTCTTGTTGTTGTCTTTGCGTCGCCGAAATATTTGAAAAACTCATGCCTTATCAATCTCCTTGATGGATGGGTTGGCAACGTCCTCGCTGGCTCCCCCACATAACCAGAAACAAGCTACCAACAGCCTGTTGAGCTTGCTATCAATTATGAACCTACCCATCCTATAAGAAGACTGTCACCCTGTTCAAGACTCTTGCAATTAATTTTCATTATTTTATTTTGATAGAGCGAGTAGACACTAACAATCAGCATTTCCTTTGGGTGCGCCTACGTCGCTCTCGTGGGTGCTGTCAATGTTCTGATTCTGGCAGGGCAAGGTTCCACAATGCCTTAAATACAATACTTTAGCCCGTAATCTACTAATAAATTTCAATATTCTCAAGCTTTTCAGAGAATATATTACATAATAATATTAAATTAATTTTTATTATTAAAATAAGTAAATCTTATCTTAGTATTGTGGATGATGGCTTGACAAACACTGAATTTTGTGGAAACCTAGTTGAGAATCTTTTAAATTATTGAAGATTATTGTCAAGTCCTAAGGGAAATCTTTAGCAAGCACTGGGAGAAAAATCGGTCGAGATCGCAGTAGAAGCATTTTGGGTAAAGACGAAGATAGTCACATACAGGTAATGCGTTTGTGCGATCGCGATCGCCCTTGAGTGAAACAATTCGCAGTCTGAATCAATTGTGCCGACTTGACGCAGAAACTCTACCAGCCTTCGATCGGGCTAATTGCACCATTAGGCAGCTTGCGATCACTCAACACAGCTAACGAGAATACAAACTAATGGATAATTTCATTTACATTTTTCGCGCTGGGGGCATTGTTTCTTGGCCGCTGCTTGCCTCGTCAATCGCAGCAGTCGCACTGATTTTAGAGCGTCTTGTCTTTTGGTTTAAAGTGAATCGGCGACAGCGGCGGGTCGTCCGGGAAGTGCTAAGACTTTACACTCAAAACCCGGATTCCGCCCTCAAAAAGTTACAAGTAAACGCTGATTTGCCGTTAGCCAGAATTTTTTTGGAAGCATTAGAATTAGACTCGCCCAACATCGAAGAATTTCGTTTGGTCTTAGAGAGTGCAGCTCAGGCAGAAATCCCCGTTTTGAAGCGATTCAATACAATATTTGACACCATTATCACCCTCTCCCCGCTATTTGGGTTGCTCGGAACAGTTTTGGGCTTAATTACCACCTTTGACTCCCTCAAACTGGGAGATGCTGCAGGCACCAATGCCGCGGGCGTTACCGGGGGGATTAGCGAAGCCCTCGTTTCTACGGCAATGGGGTTAGTGGTGGCAATCTTTACGCTCGTCTTTGCTAATATGTTTCGTGGGTTTTACTTACAGCAGATAGCTTTTATGCAGGAAGCCGGAGGCCAGCTAGAGCTATTGTACCGTCACCACTACGAAAAACTACCAAGAGAATCTAACTATGCGCCTACCCGATGAACCTGATAGTATTCCCCAGATCAACATCGTGCCACTGATTGATGTAACCTTCGCCATATTGACGTTTTTCATTGTTTCCTCTTTGTCTTTATCCAAATCCGAGGGTCTACCCGTAAATTTACCGAAAGCAGCAACCTCTCAAGTTCAGGACTCGCCTGCTAAAATTACCGTCACCATTGATGCTCAGGGAAAATTAATGGTTGATAAGAAGTCAGTCAACTTAGAGCAGATTGAGAGTACAGTGCGACAGGTAATGGGGTCAAATCCGAACTCATTAATTGTGCTGAATGCGGATAAAAGCGTCTATCACGGAAATGTTGTGGAAGTTATGGATCGATTACGCCGAATTAAGGGAGCTAAGTTAGGGATTGCTACGGCAAAGTAGAGAGTTCCTATAATTACTAATTTGTAATTCCCTCACACCATTAAACAGGAATTACCCCGTGAAAATTTACTAAAAAAAGCCTGTAAGCCTGATTAAAAGGTAGTCCAGAATAGTCTCTACGATTCAGGACTTTATTTGATAAAGCAGTTAAAAATTAAAGTCCTTACTGCCCACAAACAGCAAGGACTTTAATTATTTATTCCTGAGTTTTAAGGACGAACATCCTTACTACACACGTTAAATACTTGCCATCACTTCACGCGCTGCAGCCAAAGTTCGATCGATATCTTCGTCAGTATGAGCCAAAGAAGTAAATCCCGCCTCAAACTGCGAAGGAGCAAGATAAATTCCGTGCTCCAACATTCCCCGGTGAAAGCGGCTGAACTTCGTCAAATCCGACTTCTTCGCATCCTCGTAATTGTGAACCGGGCCAGCCGCAAAAAACAAGCCAAACATCCCGCTAATTTGCCCGCCCCAAACCGCGTGTCCGGTTTCCTTAGCAATTTTTAGCAATCCGTCGGACAGTTTTTTGGTAATCTTATCCAACTGTTCGTAAGTGCCGGGTTTTTGCAGCAATTCCAAAGTCTTAATCCCCGCAGTCATCGCCAAAGGATTTCCCGACAGCGTACCCGCTTGATACATCGGGCCTGCAGGAGCCACCATCCCCATAATATCCCGCCTTCCCCCGTAAGCTCCCACCGGCAAACCGCCACCGATAACTTTACCCAAAGTAGTCAAATCCGGGGTGACACCGAATCTTTCCTGAGCTCCGCCGTAGGCGATGCGGAAACCGGTCATTACTTCATCAAAAACTAACAAAGCACCGTTATCTTTAGTAATTTCCCGCAAACCTTCGAGAAAACCTGCATCCGGGGTAATAAAACCGGCATTCCCCACCACTGGTTCGAGAATTACGCCTGCTATTTCGCCGGGATTTGCGGCAAATAAAGCTTTGACTGCTTCTAAGTCATTGTAGGGAGCGTTGAGGGTATTGGCAGTAGTGGATTTCGGGACGCCCGGAGAGTCGGGAAGGCCCAGAGTTGCGACGCCGGAACCGGCTTTTACCAAGAACATATCGGCGTGCCCGTGATAGCAGCCTTCAAATTTAATCAGTTTATCGCGTCCGGTGAAAGCTCGCATCAGCCGCAAAACGGCCATACAGGCTTCGGTGCCAGAGTTGACAAATCGCACCATTTCAATGCTGGGAACGGCATCGATGACCATTTCGGCCAGTACGTTTTCCAACACCGATGGTGCGCCGAAACTCGTACCTTTTTCTAAAGATTCGTGCAGGGCTTTGATGACTTCCGGGTGGGCGTGGCCGCAGATGGCTGGGCCCCAAGTGCCTACATAGTCAATGTATTGGTTTTCGTCAACATCCCAAATGTAGGCTCCTTTTACCCTGTCAAAGACAATGGGCTGTCCGCCTACGGATTTGAAGGCGCGCACGGGGGAACTGACGCCACCTGGCATCAACTTCTGGGCGGCGGCGAAAATTTCTTCTGATTTGGTCGTTTTCAAGGTTGTGGAAACCAATGTTTTCTCCTTAGTGAACGTCTGTTGTTGGTAGAATAATTTTATAGCCAGTTCAACATAAAGGTTAGGTCGATTCAAGGAAACTATTCTAGTAGATTTTAGGGTACAAACCAATGAGTAGCAATACTAGCTTGGGTTTTTCAGGCTTTGTAGCACCCGCATCGATCGCCCTAAAGTGTAATTTTTTGTAAAAGAGTTCTTGACAATTTACCCCTCCCTTGCTCCATCTTCTCTCTTCCTTTGCGTCCTCTGCGTTCTCTGCGGTTAATTAAAAAAAATCTCCGACAGGAAAGCGTTAATCTATCTTACCAAGTTGAAATAAAATTATGTCTACTACTGATTTATCAAGTTTGAGCCGATCGATCCCAATTGAAAAGATTCGTTACGACGATCGCGGTTTAGTACCTGCGATCGTCCAAGATTATTTGGACGGTACGGTGTTAATGATGGCCTGGATGAATCGGGAGTCGCTGCAAAAAACGCTCTCTACCGGGCAAACTTGGTTCTGGAGTCGTTCTCGTTGCGAATTGTGGCCAAAAGGCGCGACTTCGGGACACATTCAAAATGTCAAAGGGCTGCGTTACGACTGCGATAGCGATGCTTTGCTGGTGACTGTCGAACAAGTCGGAGATATTGCTTGTCACACGGGAGAAAGAAGTTGTTTTCACCAAGTTGATGGGGAAATTTCACCGCCGCCAGGGGATATGTTATCTCAATTATTTGCGGTAATTTGCGATCGCCGGGACAATCCTAACGAAAGTTCTTATACTTGCAAATTGTTCGAGGGCGGCGACAACAAGATTCTCAAGAAAATTGGCGAAGAGTCGGCGGAAGTTGTGATGGCTTGCAAAGATGACGACAAAGAGGGGATTGCTGGGGAAGTTGCGGATTTATTTTATCACGCTTTGGTTGCTTTGGCTCACCATCAAGTTGATTTAAGAGCAGTTTACCGCAAATTGGGCGATCGACGAAAATAAATTAGTTAGTTGACGGTTAACTGTTGACTGTTGACTGTTGACTGTTGACTGTTGACTGTTGACTGTTGACTGTTAATCCTAACAACTACAGTCTTGGACGCACGCGGGGTCACAAACCCGGTTTCTCGGAAAAATCGTGGTATCGAACCGAGAGATATTGACGCAGAAACCGGGTTTTTTTGGTCTTAGTCCTAAACGAACAACTGAATATTAGATTCTACTTTTCAACATTCGATCGAGCTTTTGCAAAATAACCACAGCCGCAATCACACTAAGAGCCAAACCCAACCAAAAATTATCCGCCGCCCATTTACCTCTATCCAAAGCCAAACCGCCCAGCGGCGGCCCGATTAAATAGCCGATCGCCCAACACTGAGAATTAACCGCCAAATACACGCCGCGTAAAGACTCTGGCGCTAAATCCACCACCAAAGCAGAAGCAAAAGGCGTATAAGCAACAGTCGCAACCGACAAAAAACTCAAGCCTAAAACAGCTAACAATAGATTGCCAGTTGCAGCCATTCCCGTCAAGCCGATCGCAATAAATCCCATTCCCCACAGCAGCGCAGAAATCATCAAAGCTTTTGGATGGGAAAATGGCCTCAAAGCTTTAACAACTGGCAGTTGCAAAGCCACAGTTAAAAACGTACTAAAAGCAAACAAAACGGTAATTGTACCTGTTGAAAAACCTTTTTCCGTCCCCACCGCGACAAACTTGCTAAAGTAGAGCGGCATTGTGGTTTGGATTTGGGAAATATATAATGTGAACAGGGTATTTACTAAAGCATAAACTAGAAGACTGCGATCGCTCAGCGCCACCATCCAACCATTTTCCCGATTTTTTTTGCCTCTATCCCCTGGATTAGCTGGTTTGTAGGTTTCGGCGATCGCGATCGCCACCACCGCAAACAGCACTAAAAACGAGATACCATCAATAATAAAGAGCGATCGATAGTTTCCCGTTAACTCAATCAACAAACCGCCCAAAATAATCCCAACTTGCAAACCCAAATTATCAGCAAGTCGCGTCAAAGCAAAAGCCTCCTGTCGCTGTTCACCCTCCGTTAAATCCGCCACCATCGTCTCGGTTGGAGGCCAATACAAACCCACCCCAAAACCCATCAGTAAATTGCCCGCAATTAAGCCAACGAAATCATTAGTCGCCGCCAGTACAAAAGAAGCCACAGCACAAATAACTGCCGCCAGCAATAAAGTTCGCCGCCTTCCCCAAAATTTTGAATCGCAAAAAGAACCGCCCAAAATTCTGCCGAATATTCCCGAAACTGAACCGCTACCCAAACCAATCCCAACAGCAGTAGCAGATAAACCCACGCGATCGACAAAAAATATCGGCGCGTAAAATAAAGTAAAACCGGTGCCACTTTGGGAGAGGAATCTGCCGGCAGCAAGAATCCAGACTTGAGGGGGGAGACGGGGCAACCAAGAGGATAATTGAAATTTAGGCATATACAGTTGAATTAGGAGTTATTTCTGGACGCAGAAACCGGGTTTTTTATAAAAAAAATACGTTACGGTGTTTAATCAGGGTCAACAAGAGATGTCTTTGGCCGCAGTGCATAAGTCCTGTGAGTAATTATTAATTTATTCCGTACTTTTTCCGAATTAGTATTAGTTAACCGAAGTGATGACAAATATAAGTGAGCTTAACAATTCTTCAGGGTATGTTACACAAAAGTTACCATTAATTTAAAAATACTTAACAGAATTTTAGAAAAAAGTTAGTTAAACTCTAGAAAAGGCAGAAGAAAATTTTAGAGGGTCCAATTATATGACAGCTATTACAACATCAAGAGTGGAATCAATCAAACCGCGCTGGCAAGCAATTGTCATGGTGGCCCTAATTTTTTGGCTCAGCGTTAGCCTGATTTTGGATCTAGTCATTATGCCCAGTCTCTACGTATCTGGCATGATGACATCTCCCGAGTTTACAACGGCTGGGAATTTAATGTTCTGGGGATTCAACCGGGTTGAGTTAATCTGTTCGGGCCTGGTGGCAACGGGTTTGATGGTTTTGAGCAATTTAGTCGGTGACTTCGGCAAGCGCAGCCGCACAGCAATCTTATTATCATTGGTACTTCTGGCGATCGCCCTGATTGACACCTACGGCCTGACACCCCAAATGAGTGCCCTAGGAATCCAGCTAAATCTGTTCGGTGAGGCAGCAGAAGTGCCCGCCGGGATGAATCTACTGCACCAAGGCTATTTTGCATTGGAAGCGCTGAAGTTGGGTGTCGCCGGTACGCTGCTGGGCTGGTGCTACCAAAACCAAGTTTAATCGACACAATGCTGAGATGTTGAGTGCAGAAAAAAAACTCAACCAGCAGCGGGGGGCGTGAATTCACGCCCCCCGCTAATTTTTTAAATTTTAACGCGATCGTAAACTAGGCTTGAAATGCACCTGCGTTGCATCTGCGGTTTCCCTATCAATCAAACATTTATCCAATAATATGAAATCTGTTAGCATCGTCAGGCGTAAAATCCCGTCAACAGTCAAAAATCACTGACGGTGCAACCGGAATTGATAGAAGTCATCTGCGTTAATCTGTGTAAATCTGTCCTCATCGGCGGTTAAAAAAAGAGAATGTATTAACCGCAGATGACAATGGATTGACGCTAATTCACGCAGAGGTCGAGAAGAGAGATAGGAATCATTCCGATGCTAACAGATTTGATATAACTATACTGTCAAGCTTCCTGACCCGCCCAAAAACGGATACTTGCGAACGACTCCTGTTGTGGAGAACTCAAAATTTTAGACTCTTGTTCAAACTCCCAGATTCATCTGTGGAGTAAATCTAAAATCTAAAATCTAAAATCTAAAATCGACTGACGCCCCGCCCTACTCGGATGCTTCCGGTAAATCTGCTTTTGGCCACAGTAAGCGCAAGCCCATCACCGCAAATCCGATCGCTGCGAGCCCCTTTACCAGTCGTTCCGGCAACACCTCTGCAGTGCTGAAGCCGATCGCCACGCCGATTAAACTCGCCAGCAGCAGCGCCGACGCCGTACCGAAAAATACAGCCCGCGGCGAGTTACAACTGCTGCCCAGGGCGATAACAGCTAATTGACTTTTGTCTCCCAATTCTGACAAAAACACTGTAATAAAACTGATTCCCAAAAGTTGCCAGTCCATGTTTTTTTAGTTCTTAGTTAGCTATTGTAGAAATCTACGACTTACCGACAGGCAGACAATTAACCCAGCACTTCCCACAGCAGAATCGCCGAAATCCCCAGCAAAATCACTCCGGCTGCTCTCTCCAAAGTTCTCGGAGCAATCCGACTAGCCAGCCACCTTCCCAGCAACACCCCCAGCAAACTGGTTGCTATCAAAGCCGAACCCGCACCCGCAAAAACGATCCAAGGATTTCGAGATTCAGCCGTCATTAGCAAAATCGCAAGCTGAGTTTTGTCTCCTATTTCAGCTAAAAAAATAGTTGCAAAAGTCGAAGCAAAAACTGCCCAGTGCTTCGACTTCAGTTTCTTTTGTTCCTGACAAATATCGGGATTTACAGTCCCTGAGAGTTCAGCGGGCTCCGGGGTTAAAGCAGCACAAATATCAGTAACCTCTTTTATTTGTAGTTGTACCTGTTGTGGCAAATCATAATTGAGGTTTACTGAGTCAGAAGCAGACAAGCTTGGCGGAACAGAATCAAGTTTCACGGGCAATGAGTGCTAAAAGCTATTTATTTTTGACTTGTACTTTTGATTCTAACTCTCTCTGTGCCTGCTTTTACCAAACCAGGGTCATCTTTTTCCCCCGAGCTTTCAGCAACTGATTCCTGGAACCACTCACCGCACCCACAAAGGGATACAAGCCCCCAGATTTATCTGTCGAGTCAATCTAAAATCTAAAATCTAAAATCTAAAATTGACTGACTGACTTGTTCATGTGCCGTAAGTTCGATCGCCCGCATCTCCCAAACCAGGTACAATAAAGCCTTGTTCGTTGACTATTTCGTCGATCGTTGCCGTGTAAATCATCAAACTCGGGTACTCTGCACTCAGCCTCTTCAAAGCCGGAGGAGCAGCCACCACAGAGATAATCCGAATCAAGCTCGGGTCAATTCCCCGCTTCGTCAATTCCTGCATTGTCGCTATAATCGTGCCGCCAGTCGCCAGCATCGGCTCGCTAATTATCACCCGCGTTTCCGGGTTAAACTGTGCCGGCAATTTGTTCAAATAACAAGTCGGTTGTAGCGTCTCCTCATTTCTTGCCATGCCGAGGTGGTAAACCGAAGCCAGCGGCACAACCGTCTGAATTCCTTCGAGCAGTGCCAAACCCGCCCGCAAAATCGGTACCACAACTAACGGAGCTTCCGGGTTGATAAAAGTCGCCGGACATTCGCCCACAGGGGTCTGCACCGTCGTTTCCACTGTCGGCAGCCATTCTCGAATTGCCTCGTAAGCCAGCCACCTTCCCAATTCTGTCATTGCAGAACGAAAAAGTACCGAGGGGGTGGCGGCGTCGCGGGCGACAGCCAGCCAGTGTTTAATTAACGGATGCGGGGGAACGTAAACGCGCAGTTGCAGGGACATTAGAAAATTGGGGAGATTGCTAGGTTGGAGAAATTTTATGCGGTGCGGTCGATCTTCTTCGAGGGCTTCGCCAACGGGCGATCGATCGCTCTGTGCAACTTATCACATCCTTGAGGGCGCATACAAGCCAGAGATTGAGTTAGAACCCATTCGCCGATCGACCTCCATCAGCTTATTGAAATATTTTTCCAATAGTATTGACATTAATTAGCAACAAGGCTATAGTGATTTTTAGTGTTCTCCTCTCAAAGGATCGGCAGACGGGGGCAGTCGGCAATGGTAGACTGTTCCCGCATTTTTTTTGAGGAAAGAAGAAGGAAGAAGTCCGATGCAAGTCGGAAGAAGTCAAGGGTGAAGAGGGGAGAGGGAAAAAGGCAGAAGGCTAGATATGCAAAGGGAAAATAGCAGAGGCAACAGTTCAGGGAGGGCGATCGACTGTAAAATCATAGAAATATTAAGATTTTTAACCTAATGTCAGCTCCTACCCAATCCCAGTTATTTTCTCCCAACTCCCGCCCTATACAGCAAGAGTTTGATGTAATTGTCATCGGTTCCGGCATTGGCGGACTCGTGACAGCCACCCAGCTAGCCGCTAAGAAAGCCAAAGTTTTAGTGCTTGAAAGCTATACAATTCCCGGGGGTAGCGCTGGATATTTCGATCGAGAAGGCTACAGATTCGATGTCGGCGCCTCCATGATTTTTGGTTTCGGACAGCGGGGCACCACCAACCTCCTCACCCGCGCCCTGAAAGCAGTCAACGTCACCTTAGAAACGATTCCCGACCCCGTACAGCTTCACTATCACTTACCCAGCGGCTTGGAACTTGAAGTTCCCCAGGCTTATGATAAATACTTGCAAGAATTAACAGACAGGTTCCCTCACGAACGCGAAGGAATCCACAAATTTTACGGCGAATGCTGGAACGTCTTCAACTGCCTCAACGGGATGGAATTGCTATCCCTAGAAGAACCCGGCTATCTGGTTCGAGTCTTTTTTCAGAATCCTTTAGCCTGTTTGGGATTAGTAAAATATCTGCCTCAAAATACTGGCGACATTGCGCGGCGCTACATAAAAGACCCTACTTTGCTGAAATTTATCGACATGGAATGCTACTACTGGTCTGTAGTACCCGCCGACTTGACGCCAATGATCAATGCCGGAATGGTATTTTCCGACAGACATTACGGTGGCATAAATTATCCCAAAGGCGGAGTCGGTCAAATCGCCCAGAAATTAGTCGAAGGATTAGAAAAATGCGGCGGGAAAATTCAATACAAAGCTAAGGCGAAAAAAATTATTACACAAAAGGGTCGCGCTGTCGGAGTCGAGCTAGCAACCGGCGAAGTTTACCGGGCAAAGCGGATAGTTTCTAACGCCACGCGATGGGATACTTTCGAGAAATTGCTGCCTGCAGAAGAGATGCCCGCTAGCGAGAAGAAATGGCAGCAGCGCTATCAAAAAGCCCCCAGTTTCTTGAGTTTGCATTTGGGAGTGGAAGCAAGCGTAATCCCTGCGGGTAGCGCCTGCCACCACATTTTGTTAGAAGATTGGGACAAAATGGAAGCGCCGGAGGGAACTGTTTTGGTGTCTATTCCGACGGTGCTCGACCCGGATTTAGCTCCCGCAGGATATCACATCGTTCACGCTTTTACTTCGAGTTGGATGGAAGAGTGGGAAGGACTTTCGCAGCAGGAATACGAGGATAAAAAGGAAGAGGCGGCAGGGAGAATTATTGAAAGATTAGAAAAAATTTTTCCCGGTTTAGATGCCGGTTTGGATTATATGGAAGTTGGGACAGCGCGCTCTCACCGCCGCTTTTTGGGACGCGAAGACGGAACTTACGGGCCGATTCCGCGACAGAAGCTAATGGGTTTGCTGGGAATGCCGTTTAACCGAACTTCTATGCCTGGTTTGTATTGTGTCGGTGACAGTACGTTTCCCGGACAGGGTTTAAATGCGGTGGCATTTTCTGGGTTTGCTTGCGCGCACCGAATTGCGGTTGATTTGGGTTTTTAGCGGTAGTAGTAGGGTGCGTCAGATTGTCCGCTTGAAATACGACCTAAAAGGTGAGGCTCCGGGGCAGCCTACAAAAAGACTAAAAACCCGGTTTCTGGAGAGAAACCGGGTTTTAACCTCAAAATTGGTGTTTTCCATTCTTTTAATGAGTTTACTGGTCGTAGCTGCCGCCGACGCCGATTTGGGTATTGTAGATTTTGGCCTCAGTGATGGTCATATCTTCCATTGATGCGCCGGATACGTCAGTGGTGTTAATGATGGCGGCGGTCAGATTTGCCCGATCGAGGTCTGCGTCATTTAAACTGGCATTAGTCAGGAAAACTTGGGTTAAGTTAGCACTCGTCAAGTTAGCACCCGTCAAGTCAGCACCTTCGAGGTTGGCACTAGATAGGTTTGCTCCTCGTAAATTTGCTTCTCTCAAATCAGCACCAATTAAATGAGCTCCCGTTAAATCAGCTCCTGACAAGTCGCACTTAAAACATTCCCCGGTTGACAATAACTGTTTGACGTGAGCGGGATTTTCAGCGCGAGCCGGACCGGCCAACAGTAGGGGAGTAATTAAAAAAGTAGCGGCTAATAGATTGCGTTTCATAATCCCTTTTCCTCACCTGACTCTGTATTTAACTTCTTGTCTTGATATCTACAATCTTACCACGGTTGTTTTCGGAAGCTGCGATCTAATTCACAGATGGGCTGTGATATCGATTCCCCTCAACAACGCATAGATGGTCTCGACAAGCTCGCAAAACATAATTTCGCAAAACTTAACACTGCCGAACTTAATACAGTGCCTTTTTGTAGTAACCTTTTCTAGGTTACCTAGGATAGGCAACAGATGCGTCTTTCTGAAGATGGAGATGATTCGCAATACGAGGGATGATTTTAGGGATGATCCTATCGCAAAAACTTTACATAAAATACTTTGTTTTTAATAAAAGTGTCACGAGACTGAAAAATTAATTTAAAATAAAGATAAGCTTATACCTTTATAGGTAGAGGAAAAGCAGTCACTGGCTTGATCCCCAGTCCAATCTCGGCTGCATTTTTAACAATAAATTTTAATTAGGTCTCAGCAGCGCCGTAAAAATCCACCTAGTGCTTGGAAAGCAGCACTTTTTTGGAATGTCGCAGAGTCCACGCGATCGCAAAACTCAATTAAATATGCTCAAAAACGATTCATCCAAGTATCTGCCAACCTTAGCTCAAGTAATTGACCGCTACCCCTTGACAGTTGCACCCGATACCCCACTAGCCGAAGTAATTACCCTGATGGGTCAACGGCGCGGAACTTGCTCTCTAAACCCAGACATTCCACCAACCGATATCTATCAGCCACTAACAGAAATAGCAAATCCCCCCACCTCAAGCGCATTTAGAGACGCGACAGGTATCTGCGTCTTTGTCGTGGAAGAATCCCTAGAAAAATTATCCTCGCACTCTGCTTCACATTCTCAATTGCAAGGAATCTTCACAGAAAGGGATCTTGTCGATTTGATTGCCTCGGGCAAAAACTTAAAAGGTATCACCATTGCAGAAGTAATGAGGCAGCCTGCTGCAACTCTGACAAAATCCGAGACTCAAGACATTTTCAGCGCCCTAATTCTGCTGGGGCAACGAAGAACTAAGCATTTACCAATATTGGATAGTGAGGGTCAACTCTTAGGAGTAATTACCCCGGAAAGCATTCGCCAAGCCATGCTGAAACCGGCAAATATTTTAAAAATGCGTCGCGTGAAAGAAGTAATGACCGCACAAGTCATTCAAGCACCTCGCTTTGCGTCAGTTAGGAGTTTAGCCGAGTTGATGGCGCAGCACCGCGTTAGCTGCGTAGTAATTACCGAATCAACAGAATTATCGAGAAATTTACCGTTCCCCATTCCAGTAGGTATAGTCACAGAACGGGATATTGTCGAATTTCAAGCTTTAGATATAGATTTGTCGAAAACGATCGCCCAAACTGTGATGAGTACCCCTTTATTTAGCCTCAAGCAAGAAGACTCGCTGTGGGTAGCTCATCAGGAAATGCACCAGCGTTTAGTCCGCAGGTTAGTAGTAACGGGGGAACAGGGAGAACTCCGGGGAATAGTTACTCAAACCAACATACTTCGCGTACTTGACCCGATGGAAATGTCCGGGGCGATCGATGTTCTGCACGATGCAGTGGCAGAAAGGACTAGGGAATTGCAAAAAGCGATCGCATCCCTCAGCTTGACTAACGCCAGACTAGAAAGGGAAATTACTACCCGCGTGCGGGCTGAGGCCAGGCTCCACCTTTTAGAATCTGCTGTAGTGAACGCTAACGACGCAATCGTGATTATGGATGCGGGAGACAGCGATATCTCCGACCCCACAATCATCTATGCCAACGAAGCTTTTACCCAAATGACGGGCTACCTACCCGAAGAAATCATCGGGAAAACCCCCAGTTGCTTGCGCGGCCCAGAAAGCGACCCAACCCAAGTCGCTAAAATTCGCCGTACTTTCTCTCGCCGAGAACCCCTACGCTTGGAATTGATTAACTACCGCAAAGACGGTTCAACTTATTGGGTGGAACTCAACAGCGTACCCATTGCCGACACCTCCGGGAACGTTACCCACTGGGTGTCGGTGCAGCGAGATATTACCGATCGCAAGCGCATGGAACAAGCATTTTTTGAAGAAAAAGAACTTGCTCAGGTTACTCTACAATCGATCGGCGATGGCGTCATCACTACTGACGCCGACGGCTGCATTTCCACCCTGAATCCAGTTGCCGAAACACTCACGGGTTGGTCTACATTGGAAGCTAAAGGTTTGCCCCTCGCCAGCGTGCTGAGAATAGTTGACGAAACTACCAGGCGCCCCACCGAAAATATCGCCGAAATCGCTTTGTGCGAAGGTCGGATTGTTGACCAAGGACACAACAGCTTGCTGATTGACCGCAACAACACCGAATTTGCGATCGACCACTGCGTCGCCCCCATCCACGCCAGCAGCGGCGAAATTGTCGGGGCCGTCGTTGTGTTTCGAGATGTCACGCAAGTGCGAACTCAAGCGCGGCAACTCACCTGGCAGGCAACTCATGACCCCCTGACGCAATTAGTCAACCGCCGGGAATTTGAGTACCAGCTAGAGCACGCCCTACACGGCGCTCAAGGTTACGGGCAAGAACACGTGATGCTTTACCTGGATCTCGATCGCTTCAAAATAGTTAACGACACCTGCGGTCATGCTGCAGGGGACGAACTGCTGCGCCAAGTCAGCCAGCTATTTAAAAGCAATATCCGCAAAACCGATATTTTGGCGCGTCTGGGCGGCGATGAATTTGCTGTACTCCTGTATAGTTGTCCCGTCGAACGAGGATTGAATGTTGCTGAAACGCTGCTGCGAACCATTCAGGGATTCCGGTTTGGGTGGCAGGACAAAACTTTTTCGATCGGCGTCAGTATCGGTTTGGTAGCAATCAATCCCAAAACAGCATCAACATCTGCGATTTTGAGCGCGGCCGATATGGCGTGCTACGCTGCTAAAAATAAAGGTCGCAACCGGGTGCAGGTTTATCAAGCCGGCGATCGAGAATTAATCAAACAGCACGGCGAAACCGAGTGGGTGGTGCAAATTCATCAAGCTTTAGAAGAGAATCGCTTTTGCTTGTATTCTCAGCCGATCGTACCTTTGCTCAACTCTCCAAACACCGGAACCCACTGCGAAATCCTCCTGCGCCTCCAGCTTGAAACTGGTGAGTTGGTGTCGCCGATGGCGTTTATTCCGGCGGCCGAACGCTACAACTTGATGCACGCGATCGACCGCTGGGTAATTCGCACTTTATTTAGCAATTTATCTAAAATTTTCACGGCCAATTTATTAGTCCAAAACCCCGCGGTAGACAGCGATAAAATAGTTACCTTCCCTGCTTGCTCTCTTTTGTCTAATCCGCAATCCTCATTTGGCAAATATCCCAGCCTTTATTCAATCAACCTTTCTGGGGACAGCCTCAACGAAGAAAACTTTATCCAGTTTATTCAGGAACAGTTTTCCATCCATCAAATACCGCCGCAAATAATTTGTTTTGAAATTACAGAAACCGTGGCGATCGGTAATCTCAGTAAGGCAGCCAGCTTGATTTGGCAACTCAAGGAACTAGGATGCCAGTTTGCCTTGGACGACTTCGGCAGCGGGATGTCTTCCTTTGCTTACCTGAAAAGCTTGCCGGTTGATTATCTCAAAATAGACGGCAATTTTATTAAGCATATTGTCGATAATCCTATTGATATCGCCATGGTGGAAGCTATTACCAAAATCGCTCACGTCATGGGAATTAAAACTATTGCCGAGTATGTTGAAAATCAAACAATTATGGATAAAATCAATGAACTAGGGGTAGATTACGCTCAAGGCTATCATTTGGGAAAACCTCAGCCTTGTAACTTCACATCTCCTATTTTAGAAGAAGTTTTGGGGGAGTTTTCTGTTAATTCTTTGGCTTTTGAGGCTAAGCTGGCTTGTTGAAGAAGGAAGTTGGGCAACGAGCAAGCAATGGCATTTAACGGATTTAACGGAGGGATGTTGAGGCAAGAAGGACAAGGGAGATTTTAAGTTCTCACATCGTTTACTGTTGTTTCGGAATGATTTAACCGCAGATACCGCAGAGGGCGCTGAGTCTCCAGAAGAGAGAGATGAATAATTCTGATACCAACGAATTTGATATCAGATCAATTCCCCATTCGCCACTACCCATTACCTTCTACATTACTTTCCGCCGCTTCAATGTACTGACTGTCTAACAAAAAAGCACCTTTTTCAAAGCGAATTCCCCAATAATTGCCGGGACGCCGATCGATCACAACGCCTTCAGCGCCGATCGCAATTAAATTCGCAGGCCGCAGCATCGGCATCGGTTCGGCAGTTTTGACGTAAGGTGGCATCGCCACAACTCGGACTTTTTGACCGATTGTAAATTCTTTTTCCATGAGTTTTATTCCTTTTGGCGATCTGTTTAATCTAGTAAAACGTTCTTCTTTTAGAGCCCAGACTTCTTCAATAAGTCGCGGATGTGAGTAGGTGTTTTTTTTGAGGTAGGCTTACTTATCTTTCAAGTGTTTGACCAGCAGACAATTATCCAAGCAAAAGGATTCTTCATCTAAAAACCTGGATATTGCCATTTCTATCGCGTAGGAGAGAGAACATTCAAGTTCATTGGACTTGGACAATAGGGCAGCTTTTTCTAGTCTGGTCAATAATCGACCAACTGATGAATAGCTTCTGGAGAAAGGTGTTGCGTGGCGATAGTTTGAGTCATGATTCTCTGATTTCAAGTTCCGATTCTTTAGTTGCCTCGCCCCGGTTTGCAATCGGCAAAACCAAGTGCTTCGCTATCGAGGAAATTAGCAATTGCCATTTCCACAACAATTTCGATCGGATATTCAATTTCCGCAGCACGGGCGATGAGGGCGGCACGAATTCGTTCTGGAAGGTATTTTAGGATGGCTTCGGCATCAGCAGCAGATAGTTGTTCCAGAGTTGTTGATTGCATGAGTCTAGTTTTCCGGTGGGATTTGAACGTTGTAGGGCGGCTCAGTTGCTCTCAGAATAATTGCTTCTAGCTCTAATAATAACGCAGGGTTGCTCCACGCCGAGAGCTGGTGAATGGCGATCCGAACATCTTCCCAGTTGTATTTGTCGAGCCATGCCTAGAGAAATGCTTTGTGTCCGCCACTAAATCTACCGCGCAAGCTTTTGGTTTTACCGATGTAAAGCAGGCCATCCACACGATGTCTGACAGCATAAAGTCCAGGGCGAGAGGGGATGGTATTAAAGTTGTGGCCCAGGGGTTGGCATTGCTCGAATGGGGTGAAGGCAAGGGTGTCAAGAATTTGGCGGGCTTCTTGTTGGATAGAATCGGGCATGATGATAGGAGATCGTATTTGACGGATGATTTTATATTGAGCGATCGCAAAAGTAGCAAATTGGGCAAGTTTATGTCATTATTGGCTGCGCGCTGCAATCTCAAACCCTAATTTCCCCCCCGATCGCACATAACACCCGATACCGATCGCGCTACAATTGTCAATCGGGATGAAAATGGCTGATCTAAAAGTAGGGGATAGTTTCTATGGCTACAAATCGTCGCATTGAGCGTGTAGCTTCACTGATTAAACGGGAAGTCAGCCTGATGTTGCTGAATGGAATCAAGGACGACCGTGTAGGTGCTGGTATGGTTAGCGTTACCGACGTAATTGTTTCGGGAGACCTTCAGCATACAAAAATTTTTGTCAGCATCTACGGTACTGATGAGGCAAAGGCCGAGACTATGGAGGGCTTGAAATCTGCTACTAGCTACGTCCGCAACCAGTTGGGTCAACGGGTGCAACTGCGCCGGACGCCGGAAGTGATTTTTCTCGAAGACCATTCTTTGGAACGGGGCGATAAAATGTTGATACTGCTGAATCAGCTTTCTGCCGATCGCAAACCGGGTATGTTTGATGACGAAGAATTGGCGGATGGCAATGAAAATGATGATGATGATGATGATGATTTAGAAGCAGACGAGGATTAGTGTCTGAAGCTAGTCAACAGTCAACAGTCAACAGTCAACAGTCAACAGTCAACAGTCAACAGTCCACAATTTCCCATTACCCATGATTGACAATCTTTCCTTACCAGAACTGGTGGCCCAGATGTTCGTGGTGCGCGCTTCTGGCTGCTTGTTCGACCACCAAATTCGCTATCCCGAATGGGAACCAACTGCCAGCAAACTCCGCTATTATCTGGAAAATTTGGGCGTCGGTGGGGTGATTTTGGTCGGGGGAAGTGCTGCGGAGTTGGCGGTTCGATCGCACCAATTGCAGTCTTGGGCAAAGTTTCCGCTGCTGCTGGCGGCTGATATTGAAGAAGGTGTCGGTCAGCGGTTCGGCGGGGCGACTTGGTTCGGGCCGCCGATGGCAATTGCCGAAGTGGCGGGACACGATGCAGGTAAAGCCGATCGATATGCTGAACAAATGGGCGCTGTCACTGCGATCGAAGCTAGGGCGATCGGTCTAAATTGGATTTTCGCACCAGTGGTTGATGTTAACAACAATCCCGACAATCCTGTGATTAACGTCCGCGCTTTTGGCGAGACACCGGAAATTGTCGGGAAATTAGCCGCTGCTTTTATTCGCGGCGCAGGTCAACACCCGGTTTTGACTACAGCTAAGCATTTTCCCGGCCACGGAGACACGGCGGTTGATTCTCACTTGGAATTGCCGGTTTTGCCGCATTCGCCAGCGAGATTGGCCCAGGTTGAGTTGCCTCCTTTTGTTGAGGCGATCGCCGCTGGGGCCGATGCTGTGATGAGTGCTCACTTGCTGATTCCGGCTTGGGATGCCGAGTTTCCTGCTACTCTTTCTCGCAAGATTTTGATCGGGAAGCTGCGAGAAGAGTTGGGATTTGAAGGTTTGATCGTGACGGATGCTTTGGTGATGGGTGCGATCGCCAATAAGTACGGCACTAATGAAGCTGCTGTTTTGGCGGCTGAGGCTGGTGCTGATGTTTTGCTGATGCCGCTTGACCCGGAAGGGGCGATTCTGGCTGTCTGCGAAGCTGTCACTCAAGGGCGACTTTCTGTATCACAAATCAAGGAATCAGTCAAGCGAATTTGGAAAGCGAAAATAAAGGTGGGTATGTCGATTTCTGACCCCCCCCAACCCCCCCTTGCTAAGGGGGGGAGCAAGAATTTACAATCCCTGGAGTCGATCGACTTAAGTTTGCTGGCAAATCCACAGGCAAGGTCAACTGCTGCCGATATTTTGCGAGATTCTTTGAAATTTGGAGGTTCTCTGCCTTTAGTGGCGAAAAAGCCCTCAGAAAACCAGCTTTTGCGGAATTTGATTGTTGTAGATGATGTTTTGGGGTGCGAGTTTTTGGGCAACCACACTCCGGCGATCGCCATTCCCGCTAAGTATGGTTACGAATTGCAACTAATTGACGATCGCACAGGCGCGATCGCTGAAAATACAGATCCAGAGCATTTTTCTCCGACGCTGCTGCAAATTTTCATTCGCGGCAATTGCTTCCGAGGCAGTGCTGGTTTGACCGAAGCAGCTCAAGATTGGTTTAAGAAATTATTAAAGACGGGTGAACTGCAAGCTGTATTAATTTACGGAAGCCCCTACGTTTTAGAGCAATTTTTGCCACACTTGCCTCCGAGTATTCCTTATGTATTCTGTTTTGGGCAGATGCCGGCCGCGCAATCTCTCGCTCTAGAATTGCTGTTCGGCATTAACGAAACTGGTAATGCTTGAGTTGCCGGACTCCTGAATCTTTCCTTTGCTGCTTGCTACCTCAAGATTTAAATTCATCAACCCGGTTTCTCGCGATAAATTCTGCCTTTGGGGGGAGAAGCATCCAGAAACCGGGAATCGGGCTTTAGTGCCTAAGTCCCGAAGTGATACCAATTTCAAAAAAGAATGCAACTGTAGGCAAGCTACAAACCCATATCCAGTCATTCATTCCCAATTCTAAAATCTAAAATCGCTCGACTGAGGTCTGAAATATAGAAGGGTATGAGCTTTGCAACAGATCCACCTGTTAGCCGGAAAAATGTGCCACGTCTCTACCTCCCAAGACTGATTCGATCACTTATTCCTCATTGCTAGAATTTTTTTCACTTAACCGTAGTGAATTGTATACCTCTATACTGACAAAATTTAACTTACATATCCGGAATTTTGGATTATATTATTACAAAGGTCATAATTTTTTTTTTACTAAAACCTTGAGGGCGCATTATGATTCAGTCCACTATCAAAATCAAATACTCTTTAGATGTCATCCAGGATGAAGCCCGTCAGCTCGTGCACGAGGGCGTGCTGAGCCGCCAACAGCCTATCTACACGCTCTGCCAATTCATTCCGCCCCGGGAATGGGCTTGCGTGGAGTGCGAGCTAGAGAAATGCGACTTCTTGCTGCGCGATCGCATCGCCGACCTGATCGGTTCTGAAAACTGGGACAATGACTAAAGTTTGGTTCTTTTAAATAAGTTGGTAAATCACTTTGCAAGTAAACTCCGGCTGTATTAAAGACTCTTGATTCTTTAATGCTGGGAATTTTTGACACGCAAATTTTCCAACTCGGTCCTCAGCGCTGCCATGTGTGCAGTTAATTCTTGAATCTCTAGCTTTACGTTAGGCTGTACAACCGACTCGGGAGGAGCATCCGATTGCTTGGGCGAGACAGATTCGCTCTCTGCATTCTCCCGATCGTCCGGTTGAGAGAAAATTGTATCTACAAAATTCCGGGCTTCTCGATCGGTCATTTCTCCTTTTTCCAGCAGCTCATCGGCTAGCTGGCCCAAATCTGACTTCAGTTTGTCAAGATTTTCTTCTCGCTTCACGGGATCTTGCAATGTCTCAATTAAAAAGGAAGTTGCACCTAAAGTTAGGTGAAATCCTGTTTGCAGCATTTGAGGCAGGTTGTCGGGGTTCATCTAAAAATGCCGCTAGAACGTTTTTCTGAGTTTTTGGTTCGCTAGTTGCTCCCAAGTGAGGGCGTAAAGCCGCTTCTTAGCGGGAATATCCTTGCGTTGTGAGTCGCGCTCGCCCTGAGTCAGGAAAGATGAGCTTTTGGGGGGAGGTTTTTCCGTTGTGCCAATACTAAGTGTATCATTACTTCGTAAATTAATAAATGTCAAGTGTAAAGTTTTGTAACTAGAAATCGAGACTTTCCCACTAGAAGGCTCAGTCTATTTGAGATTTGAGATTGGAGATTGCACAGGACTTACCCACTGCGACTAAAAAAACCTGGTTGCTGGCCAACCGTGCGTAAGCCCTGTTCAAGCCCGTTAAGGATACAGCGCTTCACCGGTGGAAGGGTCAAATATAAATAGTCGATCGAAGTCAAGCTGTACCGTCAGCCGATCGCCCGATCGCAAGCGAACACTCGCAGGTATTTGTAACTGTACAGTAGTTTCAGCGCTCACCAAAGGCAAACTCGCCCGAATTAAAGTTTCTCGCCCCAGAGGTTCCACTACTTTTACCTCTACATCGAGGGGGACTTTTTCTAATGCCCAAACATCGGTTTTCAAATCATCTTCTACTGCGTTTGGTGGCGTAAACATTTCTATATTTTCAGGACGGATGCCCAAATCAAATCCTTGTCCTTCTCTCGCCTGCAATTTTTTCTGAATCGAGGGCGGACAGGCTAAATGTTGATTTCCCACTTGAAAGGATTCGTTAGTATAAATTGCCGGCAAAATGTTCATGGCGGGATTGCCTAAAAATGTGGCAACCATGCGGTTAGCTGGTTTGGCATAAATGCTTTGCGGGTCTCCAATTTGTTGAATTTTTCCCCCATTTAAGACTACAATCTTATCAGCTAAAGTCATCGCTTCCACTTGGTCGTGAGTGACGTAAACTGTGGTAATTCCCAGCCGTTGATGCAGTTGTTTGAGCTCGGCTCTAGTGTCGTCTCGCAGTTGAGCATCGAGGTTAGAAAGCGGTTCATCTAAAAGGAATACTTTCGGTTCGCGGGCGATCGCCCTTCCCAGTGCTACCCGCTGCTGCTGCCCGCCTGATAGCTGTTTGGGCTTACGCTTGAGGAGGTGGTCGATCGAGAGCGATCGGGCGACTGTTTCGACTCGTTCTTGAATTTTACTCGGGTCAACATTCCGCATCCGCAATCCAAATGCCAAGTTTTCGCCGACAGTCATGTGCGGGTAAAGCGCGTAATTTTGAAACACCATTGCTACATCCCGCTGTCTCGCCGGAATGTTGTTAACTAAATTATCTCCGATGTAAAGATTGCCGGAAGTGGCGGTTTCTAAACCTGCAATTGTCCGCATAATTGTCGATTTACCGCAGCCGGACGGGCCGACTAATACCCAAAATTCTCCGTCCGGGATTTTGAAGCTGATATTTTCGATCGCGGTGACGTTTTGGTAGCGTCGGGTAATATTTTCTAAGCGAACATTTGCCATTTTTTAATTGTAATTGGTAATTGATAATTAGTGCTTTTTACCTTCAGCCTTCAGCCTTCAGAAAACTGTTCCAGTTCTAAAACTGTGCGGTCTAATTCTTCAACTATAGGCGTTAACTCAGCTTTGCGGAAGGCTTCTACTAAAGAACGATAATACCAGAGAGAACCGTCTTTGCCCCCTTTGAAGCGTTCCCAAACCAAGTCGCCCAATTGACGGTAATCTTTCAAGATCGATCGAACATTATAAAGTTTATCAGCAGCCGAGACTAATCTTACTGAGGCAGAAGCTGTAGAAATGCGATCGATATAAGCTTGTTTTCGTTGCTGCCAAGGGGGTTTCGGCGTCGCGTCACTGTCGGTACACCCGTCTACAATCGCTGTGACGGTATCGCCAAAGCGGCGGCGGATGGCTTCGCGGGTGGTGGCGCCACCTTGATCTTCGATCGCATCGTGAAGCAAAGCTGCGATCGCCTCATCTTCATTTGCCCCATATTCTAAAGCTATACTAGCCGTGCCCAACAAATGGGCAATGTAGGGAACGCCGGAACCTTTGCGAAGTTGGGTAGCGTGCAATTCGGCGGCATAGGTGAGGGCTTCAGAAAAACGGTTTGAGAGAATCATGAAAGTCACCTTTGTCAATTGCTATGATATATAAATTGTAGGGCTAAGTTGCAAAGACAAAATCTACCCAGTTCCATAAGATCATAAAGATGCGATCGAGAGCGATCGCTTGTAAACTTATAATCGTTAAGCAGAGGTTGCGAGCATGACAGCTACTATAATTATACCAAAAAATGCCGACCAAAACTTAGACACAGAATTACCGCCCAAATTAGAAAATACAGCAGAAATTCCGCCACAATCTGAGCCTAAAAAAGTCATATCTCTCGAAGAGTTTTTAGTCAAGCCTCCTGATAGAATGGAGTGGGTTGACGGCAACTTATTGGAGAAAACAGGCATGACATTCAAGCACGGTCTCGCTCAATCTAAATTATCTACATCCTGGAGAAATTACAAAAATTCCAGCGGACAGGGAGGAGAAGTTGTTACAGAAGTCGTTTGCCGCACTAACAAGCAAGGTCGCCGTCCCGACGTTGCTTACATTACTCCTGAATTGTTGCCACAATCGGGCAATTTTACAGCATTTTCCCAAAGTTTTCCTTTGATAGCGGAAGTTGCTTCCCCCGAAGACAGTGGCGAAGAGTTATTTGCCAAAGCTCAGGAATATTTGGAATCGGGATGTTTAGAAGTTTGGTTGCTGTTTCCTGAAGCTAGATTAATATTTGTCAATGCAGGGCAACGCTGGCGGTTGTTTAATGGCGATGAAGTTGTTAACAGTCAAAGTGTGCTTGCAGGTTTTAGCGTAGCCGTCAGTGAATTGTTGGCTTGAGGAATTTGTTAAACTAATTTATTAAACTCCTAAAAAGAGAAACTCACGGTGAGAAACTTTAGCTTAAGGCTGGTTTAATGAAAATGTGGGAATGATTAAATCGAGTTTAAGATAGAGCTAAAGGTAACTTTGAAGTATTGATACAGTTAACATCTGATTAGGGGACTGCGGCGTAGACTGAAAAGGACTGACTCTAGAGGGTAAGCAGATTCATCCCACGACTAAAAGCCCAGGGCTTTCTTTGGGATTTTCTATAAGCGGTAGTCTTCGATTGGAATGGGGTTGAGAGATTGTTGGTGGAGTGCGATCGCCTTTAAATTTGAGCCAGAACGATCGCCCGATCTACTAAAAAAAACAGTCGGCTAACAGATCAAAGCTGATAACCGCCTGCCACCGACTGCACCAAGCAACGGCACATCAAGCAACTCAGCCATTGTTGCTCTCCATGAAAAAGAGAAAGCAACTCGCAACTTGCTAATGCGACTGGTCGTTGGAGGTACGACATTAATTGTTAGCGTCGGTGTCTAGCCAGGACTTGAAGCCCCTTGAAAAACTTTACCAAGGTGGATTGAACATTGAGCTAGCAATTCCTCAAAGTCTATTTTTTATAGAAGCCACTGCCATGTCTATCCCAGACTCATCCCTGATATCTAAACCTAAGCACAAACTTTCCCTGCGATCGCTCCTGATCGTTCCATTTGTCCTCCAAATCTTCGCCGCCGTTGGACTAACCGGATATATTTCCTTGCGGAATGGGCAGCAGGCAATTAATGATTTGGCAACTCGCTTACGCAGCGAAGTGAGCTTACGCATCGATCAGCATCTCGCAACTCAACTCGATACGGCTCGTAATCTTGCCCAAACAAACGCAGATGCCATTGAGCTAGGGTTACTTGACCCAAAAGACCCTGCAGAATTAGGTCAATTTTTCTGGAAACAATTAAAACTACATGACATCGGCTACATTAGCTTTGCCTACACCACAGGAGATTTTGCAGGTGCGGGGCGTTTCTTTGAAGATGGTCGGGTCACAGTGGATGAAGTTTCTCGGCAGCGCAACGGCAACTTAGACTGGTATATCTATAACACCAACACTCAGGGACAACGCACCACACTGGCGATCAATAACGGCCCCTACATCCCCAAAGAAGAAGGTTGGTACAGAGAACCCGCCCGCGCAGGACAGCCGTTATGGACGGTGTATCAATGGCAATCTCCCCCCTATACTCTGTCCATTTCTGCCAACAGTCCGGTTTATGACCAAAACAAAAAATTAATCGGAGTGGTTGGCGTTGACCAACGGTTAAGTCAAATCAGCAACTTTCTGAGAGAGTTGAAGGTGAGTCCTTCCGGGAAAACCTTCATTTTGGAACGCACCGGACTCATCATTGCTAGTTCTGCTAAAGAAAATCCTTACAAGCTTGTTAATGGCAAGGCAACACGGCTCAATGCCTCTAATAGCCAAGATGCTTTGATTCGGGCAACGACCCAAGAGCTCACTAAGCAGTTTAATAATCTCAACCAAATTCAACAAAGTCAAACCTTTGAGTATGTGCTTGACGGTCAACGTGAGTTCGTTCGAGTTGCCCCCTGGAAAGATGAGTGGGGGCTAGATTGGCTCGTAGTTGTTGTTGTTCCTGAGTCTGACTTTATGGCACAAATCAATGCCAACACGCGCACAACAATTTTGCTGTGTTTGGGTGCATTGGCTATAGCAACTGTTCTGGGATTTTTCACCTCTCGCTGGATTACCAAACCTGTTTTGAAATTGCAAAAGGCGAGTGAGGCAATTAGCTCCGGTCAACTCGATCAAACAGTTCAGGTGCGAGGCATCAAGGAATTAGAATCGCTGGCAGATTCCTTTAATCAGATGGCGGGTCAACTCAAAACCTCCTTTATCGAACTAGAAAGCCGAGTTGAGGAACGCACCGCAGAACTGAAAGAAGCGAAACGGCTAGCCGATGCCGCAAACCAAGCAAAAAGCGAGTTTCTCGCCAACATGAGCCACGAACTCCGCACTCCCCTCAACGGCATTCTGGGCTATGCTCAAATCCTTAGCCGCTCCAAAGCCTTACCAGCAAAAGAACGTCATGGGGTAGAAATCATTCACCAGTGCGGTTCTCATTTGCTGATGCTGATCAACGATGTGTTGGACTTGTCCAAAATTGAAGCCGGTAAATTAGAACTCGCACCTCAAGCGATTCACTTTCCCTCATTCCTTCAAGGTGTCGCTGAAATCTGCCGCATTCGTGCCGACCAAAAAAACATTGACTTCGTTTACGATCCCGATCCACAGTTGCCTGAAGGGATTTTTGCCGATGAAAAACGGCTGCGTCAGGTGTTACTCAACTTGCTGGGAAATGCGATTAAATTCACCGATAAAGGTTCGGTCACGCTCAAGGTTACTGTAGTTGAGAATAATGCCACTCCGTCCACTCACCGAATCAAATTTCAAGTTGAGGATACGGGCGTTGGAATTGCGCGCGATCAGTTGGATAAAATCTTCCAGGCTTTTGAACAAGTGGGCGATCGCCAACGCCAAGCCGAGGGTACGGGTTTAGGACTGGCAATCAGTCAAAAGATTGTCCAACTGATGAACGCACAAATCCAAGTTAAGAGCCAACCCGAAGTTGGGAGTGACTTCTTCTTTGAGGTGGAAATGGCTTGTGCCACCGATTGGGCGCAGCAAAACTCGATTACAACTGGCAAACAAATTATCGGTTATGAAGGACAACGACGCAGCATCCTTGTGGTAGACGATCGTTGGGAAAACCGAGCTATTATCGTCAACTTGTTAGAACCATTGGGATTTCAACTGACTGAAGCCGAAAACGGACAAGTAGGATTAGAAAAAATCCGACAATTATCCCCTGATTTAGTAATCACAGACTTAGCGATGCCAGTCATGGACGGCTTGGAACTGCTCAAACAGGTTCGCAGTGCCAATGATTTGCAACACCATAAGATCATCGTCTCTTCCGCATCAGTATCACAAGCCGATCGCCGGATGAGTTTAGATGCAGGAGGAAATGATTTCCTGGCAAAACCCGTAGAAGTCAGCGAATTATTTAATCTCTTAGCAACTTATTTAGAATTGAAGTGGAACTATGAAACGACATCAAACGATCGGCCATCCACTCTAACAACTGGATTGCAGATATCAGAGAGGATTATTCCTACCAGGGAGGAGTTAAAAACTTTATTAGCACTGGCACAGCAAGGCAACTTAAAACGGCTACGAGAACACACAGAGCATATTGCTCACTCTAACCCTCGCTACGCTGATTTTGCTTCACAAATTCTTCAGCTTGCAAAGCAATTTAAAGACGAAGAGATTGAAGACTTACTGAAACAACACCTCACAGAGGAGAAAACCGATGTATAGTCCAGGATTAATTCTGGTGGTGGATGATACCCCTGCGAACTTAGAAGTGGTTTGTGAAACCTTAAGTGATGCGGGGTACGAAGTAGCAACCGCAATCAACGGCGATCGCGCTCTTAAGCGAGTCCAAGCTTATCCTCCCGATCTGATCTTGCTCGATGTTCAAATGCCAGGAATTGACGGCTTTGAAACCTGCCAACGTCTGAAGGCAGATCCCACCACAGCCAGTATTCCCATCATTTTTATGACCGCTCTCTCCGATGCCGACAGTAAGGAGAAAGGATTTGTCCTGGGTGCTGTGGACTACATCACCAAACCCTTTCAAGAAAAGGAGATGCTAGCACGGGTGAAAACTCATTTGCAGCTACGGGAGTTAACTAAAAATCTCGAACAGCGTGTAGCTGAGCAAACGGCTGATTTAGAAGCAGCACTCACACAAGTGCAACAGTCTCAGCTTCATTTAGTCCAAACCGAAAAGATGTCTGCGTTGGGCAATTTAGTGGCGGGTGTCGCCCACGAGATTAATAACCCGCTGGGCTTTATTGCTGGCAATCTGAAACCCGCTCAAGACTATATTCAAGACCTCTTTAATTTGATTGAACTCTACCAAAAAGAACTCCCTTATCCAAGTGCCTCACTACAGGAATTTGTGGAGGAAATAGATTTGGAATATTTACAAGAGGATTTACCCAAGTTGATCGATTCGATGCAAGAAGGAGTCGATCGCATTCACACAATCAGCACCAGTTTAAGAACCTTCTCGCGTTCGGATTGCGATCGCCCCATTCCTTACAATATCCACGACGGCATTGACAGCACGATCTTGATTCTCAAGCATCGCCTCAAAGCCAACGAATGTCGCCCGGAAATTCAAGTCATCACAGACTATGGCGATCTGCCACAGGTAGAATGCTTTGCGGGACAGTTGAATCAGGTATTTATGAATCTGCTGGCCAATGCGATCGATGCCCTTGAGGAATCAAATCAAGGACGCAATTTTGCTCAGATCAAAGCTAACCCCAACCAGATTACTGTCAAGACGCAATTGTCGGAATCTCAGGCCGTGATCCGAATTCAGGATAATGGGATTGGCATTACGGATGCGGTGAAGCCAAAAATCTTTGAGCATCTGTTTACCACCAAAGGCGTGGGGCAAGGAACAGGACTAGGATTGGCGATCGCTCGTCAAATCGTAGTCCAGAAACACTCTGGAACTCTAGAAGTCAACTCAACTTTAGGTGAAGGTACAGAGTTTGTGATTTCAATTCCGGTGAAGGAGCTCGCTGTAAAAGACATTCAGGCAACGATCTGCGTTGACGCAGCATAACAAATCGTTGCAGCGGCGGCATAAAGATGATTGATATCGCCCCTTCAAACCATCCACACTATTGATATAGTAGTACGCGGTGCAAAAAACGATAAACCATGACAGCCACAAATCTCGTCAATAAATTTGAGTACAAACCCCTATACAAACCCAATCAATTAATTTGTGGAACGGGGCAAACAGCCATTGTCAGCGGCTGGACAGTAAAAAGTGCGATCGGCAAACATTTACAACCTCAAGAATATGCTGCGATCGGACAACTGTACTCTCCTACTCGCGGCATCAACTTCTTAATTAGAAACTTGCTGTGCAATCCCCACGTCCGCTTTTTAGTAATTCTCAACGCTACCAAAGAAGACCGCAATTCGGGTGCGGCAGCGTGCTTGCTCGACTTTTTTCGCAACGGCTTTGAAGCAGGCAAAAGCGATACTGGTAGAGATTGCTGGCTAATTAAATCTTCAATATTTGGCTACATTGATATTGAAATAGCAGCAGAAGCCTTAGAACTATTGCGTCATTCAATAGAATGGAAAGACGCCAAAAATATAGCAGAGACAGTGACCTTTGTCAAGTCTTATTCCCAAAAAGAATCTGTTGAACCTTGGGGAGAACCCGTAACTTTTCCGCTAGTCGAAATCGTCCCGACTGTACTCCCCGGTCAGAAATACGGACACAGAATCGAAGGCAAAACTATCGCCGAAACTTGGGTAAAAATCATCCACCGAATTAAGACCACCGGCACCTTGCGACCGACTGGTTACGACGGACAATGGCAAGAATTAATTGACTTAATGGCAGTGATTACAGATGAACCTGCCGAGTTCTATTTTCCCGAACCGAATTACTTACCAATCGACCGCGATTTCCTCGAACAGTACAAACCGCAAATGCTGGAAGATGCCCCGTATAACGAAGGCATTAAATATACCTACGCACAGCGGATGCGGTCGTGGTTTGGTCGCGATCAAATTGAAGAAGTGATTGCGAAACTAATTAAAGAAATTGATGCTGCAAGTGCTGTAATTAGTTTGTGGGATGCCGGCGGAAATATCAACAGAAGACCTGACGGTTCCTCCGACCACCAGCACAGCGGCAGTCCTTGTTTAAATCACATTTGGGTGCGAGTGGTGGATGGTGAAATATCGCTAACTGCAACTCTCCGCAGTAACGATATGTTTGCGGCTTGGCCGGCCAATGCAATGGGTTTGCGGGCTTTGCAGCAGCACATTCGAGATGAAATTGCGAGGCGTTCCGATTATAATTTGACAATGGGCCCGTTGGTAACGCTGAGTCAATCGGCTCACTTGTATGACGATACCTTTGAAAATGCCGATCGACTAATTCAAACCCAATATGCTAAAATCTGCGAAGATCGAGACTTTTTCGATGCAGCAGGCAATTTTTTAGTGGAAGTAGCCGACAATCAGATAGTAGTCACGCAAACCACCCCGGGCAGCGGCGAAGTTGTCACCTGTTATTCGGGAAAAAACCCTCTCAAGTTAGTGCGAGAAATTTGTGCGGCTTCCCCTGCCATCAAAGGCGAGCATATTGGTTATTTAGGAATAGAATTGCAGAAAGCGGCCGAGTGTCTGAAAACGAGCGAGCAATACATTCAGGATCGAAGATGAATTTAGAAGAAGAAAGACCGACCTGGGACGAATACTTTTTAATGTTAGCAAAATTGGCTGCCACTCGATCGACTTGTCTGGCTTTTCCCGTAGGCGCAGTGATAACTAAAAACAGGCAAGTTTTAGCAACGGGTTACAACGGTTCGCCGTCAGGTTCGGCACACTGTACTACTCAAGGCTTCTGCTATCCTGGTTTGAGTAGTTGCGACGCCAGTAAAACTTTGCCATCAAGGGCGGTTCACGCGGAAGCAAATGCGATCGCCAAAGCTGCCAAACACGGTATATCTACTGCTGGGGCTAGTATTTACGTCACTTTAGAACCCTGCATCTATTGTTTGAAATTAGTCATTGCCGCTGGAATTAGAGAAGTGTTTTACGAAACGAGTTTTAACAGTGGAGAAAAAGCTGCTTTGAGAGATACTTTTATCAGTGAAGGTATTGTTGAGTTAAAACAAATTCAGCTATCTGAAGATACAGCAAAAAAGGCGGCTTTGTTTTTGTTGAATCCTACATCTGTGTCCAAAAATTTAGTATAGGATAAATCCTCCCCGTGGTGGTCGCAGCCACAGGAAATAACTGTGCTGTGTTCCTATAAATGATATTTATTTGCTGGCAATTTGTAGGGATACGGCACTGCCCTATCCTAAATTCCGCGTGATACAAATGATATTTATTGTACGTCTTGTAAAGACACGGCACTGCCGTGCCTTTACAACAAATAGAGATGGCAGTTAACCAAAAAACTCCTTACAAATTGTGAATACCGTGTAGTTCAATCAATCAAACTCATTCACAGCTTGCAAATAGTCGATCGCCGCATCTATCCTCGAAGAATACCTAAAAGCAAACTGATCGAACCAATATCCCTCATCGGAATTTTTATCCAACTTTTTCAGCCAAACCTGAGCTTGCCTAACTTTCTGTCTGTGCGTTTGTACGTCCAACTGCGGCCCCGCGACTTTTTCTGCTGTTCGCGGTTGCAGTGAAGCCACTTCCTGAGCTTTATTTTGCGCTTCGTGCTCAGCCTTAAGCGGTTGCAGTGAAGCGACTTCCTGAGCTTTATTTTGCGATTCGTACTCAGCCTTAATTTGAGCTAAATCCCGATCCAAAGGACTAGCATACAAATTTATATCTGATGTTTTAAATGTTGCATTTGACGGCGCTTGTGCTTGCGCCGGCGCCTGACTTTTCAACTCAGCAATTTTTTGAGATGCTTGATACTCTGCCTTAAGTTCACCTAACAGGCGCTCGATCGATTCCATAACTTAAACCCCCTAAAAAATCCTGCTGGGTCAACTGCCCCCAATATAATCACGGGAAATTCGCCCGCCTCCTCAATCAGTTATTGCATTCAGCAATACCTCCGTCAGGGTCATTCCTTCAATATCATCCATCGTGACAGTATCAACGATATCGAATTTAGCCCCAGCGCTTTGCAGTTCGTCATCCAATATCTTGAGAAACTTAGTAGCTTCCGGCGCATTCCCTACTTGAATGAAAGAAATCGCCAGCTCTTCATCTCGATCGAGCTTCCGCGAAGCCTCTATAATCGTTTTCATCACTTCTTTGCGATCGTCCGGTTCCCCGTCGGTCACCACTAATATTGTTTCCCCATTTTGCTTGGTCTTACCGGATGCTTTGCGCTCAAAAAAACTGTTCAGAGCATCTTGCAGCACTGCACCTAAATTCGTAGTTCCCGAAGGTTCGTTTTCTTGGAAAATTTGCACGACTTTAGCGGATGTTACGTTGTCGTAGCGCTTGAAGCGACCGGAAAACAAATAAACTGTTATGCCATCAGGATCGAGTTCTTCACATTTATTCGCCAATGCGATCGTCGATTCTTGCATGAGCGCCCAGCGACTTTTACCGCCCATCTGGTCTTTCGTGTACATACTGCCGCTTTTGTCAATGATTATGGTATAATCGCGGTTCTGAAGCATAAGATTTTTCCTGTTAATTAAGTTTTTCCCAAATATATCAAAACCAGCGAGCAGAAGCTGTTGAGCTTTTGTTGCTCGCTGCGTTTTTTTAGTTGATTTGCGATCGCAAATAGCGGAATTTAAGCTGCAACTAAAGCGTCTTTAAGTGGCTTCCAGCTAAAAGCTCGATCGCCTCCCATCTCCACTGCTATTTTAACTCGCGGTTCTAACGTCGGCAAAACAGTCAAATACTCAATCTCCTGATTCGACAAAATGTGCCCTTCAATAATCCACAGCACCAGTCCTTTTGCTTTCGGCGGCAAATTGTCTAATTGAGTTTGCAAAATCGGCGGCACGAACCACGTATAACCCACGGCCGCTTCGTTGCCAGTAGTTTTCTTGCCCAAATGCGGCGGCCGCACCCCGTGAACCCCCGTCAAATACATCGCCAAATCACCCAAACCCCGCGCCGAGATCGTGTGCGCCCCGTAACCCGCAGCCCTCAGCCGCCGCAGGTAGCGCCCCTCAAATCCTCCCTCTAAAGGAACGTACAGGGCCAGCGACCCCGACTTTTCCAAATCCCGAATCACATCAGATCCCGTCGTAATCAGTCCCATAAATTTGTGTTTCCTGCTGTATCAAAATTTGGTCGATCGCTGCTTGCGAGCTGGAAATATTATAAATCCTAAAGTTGAGCCGAAAAATTCTCATCCCGGCCTTGACAAACGGCAAACACTTCATGTACTATTGTGAATTGTCGCCGTAAAGGATACTGAGTAGTTTGCTGCTCAAGTCCTGGCACAAACAAGCAAGACCGAGACAAAACTCGGAGATAGAGTCGGTAAAAAGCCGCGAATCTCAACCCTTGCAAGACTTCCACAAGCTCGCTCCCAAATTTAAAACTCAAATTTTAAACACAGAGGAAGGCTGTTGGTTGATAACAGTTAATTGCAGGAACACTGAAATAAATGTTTCTGCACAAGAGCAAGCGGATTGACGTAACTTTCGCAATCCGAAACCTCTTGCGTAAATAAAAGGAAAAAAATCCGTGTCTGTAGGCATTCTTGGCACTAAACTAGGCATGACTCAAGTGTTTGACGCCGAAGGGAGAGCAATCCCTGTCACCGTCATACAAGCAGGGCCTTGTACAGTAACTCAAATCAAAACAAAACAAACTGACGGCTACGGTGCCGTTCAAGTTGGATACAACGAAGTCAAACCAAAGGCTCTCAACAAGCCAGAACTAGGACACCTTGCCAAGTCGGGGGCGAATCCACTGCGCCACTTGCAGGAATACCGATTGGAAGACACCAGTTCATTTGAATTAGGTCAACAACTAAAAGCAGATACCTTTACACCGGGACAAATAGTAGATGTCATCGGTACAAGCATCGGTAAAGGTTTTGCAGGTTTTCAAAAGCGCCACAACTTTAAACGAGGCCCCATGTCTCACGGTTCCAAGAACCACCGCGAGCCTGGATCGATCGGACCTGGAACTACTCCGGGTCGCGTTTATCCCGGGAAAAGAATGGCGGGACGTATGGGCAACGTTCAAGTCACCGTCCGCAAACTAACAATTGTCCGGGTGGATACAGAGCAGAATTTGCTGCTAATTAAGGGAGCAGTTCCCGGCAAAGCTGGCGCCTTAGTCAATGTTGTGCCTGAGAAAAAAGTAGGACGTTAGTCAGTAGTCATTAGTCAGTAGTCAGCAGTCAGTAGATAGTGGTTGGCCATTAGTAGCAAGCAATAACTAAGAACTAAAAGCTGAAAACTAAGAGCTGAAAACTAAGACCTGAGAACAGACAACAGACGACAGACAACAGACAACAGACAACTAACAACTAACAACAGACAAAGGACAAAAGATATGGTTAATTGTGTAGTCCGAAATTGGCAAGGCGAAGAAGTTGGGGAAACAACTTTAGAACTGCGCGTAGCCAAAGAAGAAAATGCTTCTCACATCGTTCACAGAGCATTGACGCGGCAACTGAATAACGCCCGTCAAGGAAATGCTTGCACCAAAACTCGATCGGAAGTCAGAGGCGGTGGCCGCAAACCCTGGCGTCAAAAAGGCACGGGTCGAGCCAGAGCAGGTTCAATCCGTTCTCCGCTGTGGCGGGGTGGCGGTGTCATCTTCGGGCCAAAACCGAGAGACTTTGAAGTCAAAATGAACAAAAAGGAACGCCGTCTCGCTTTGCGGACAGCATTCCAAAGTCGCACCGAAGACATCATTGTGGTTGAAGAATTTGCAGAGCAATTTCCGAGACCGAAAAGCAAAGAATTGCTGAGTGCGATATCCCGCTGGGGCATCGAACCCGATACAAAAGTTCTGTTAATCTTGCCAGAACCGCAACCAAACGTCTACTTATCAGGACGCAACATCGAATTAGTAAACGTCATCTTGGCAACTTCCCTGAATGTTTACGACGTTCTCGCGGCTGACAAAATTATCGTCACATCTACAGCCATAGCTAAAATTCAGGAGATTTACGGTGAGTAAAATCGACCCCCGCGACTACGCAGATTTGATCCAGCGTCCGATTCTCACCGAGAAAGCTACCCGAATGATGGAATTAAATCAATTCACATTCGACGTAGCCCCCAAAGCGACAAAGCCTCAAATCAAAGCTGCAATCGAAGAACTATTTAAGGTTAAAGTCATCGGCGTCAACACCCAAAACCCGCCGCGCAAAAAGCGTCGAGTTGGCAAATTCGTCGGCTTTAAACCTTGTTACAAGCGAGCAACCGTAACTCTGACCGACGGAGACTCGATCCGCAAACTCCTATTCCCAGAAGTTTAGCCAATTTTGGATTTTAGATTTTAGATTTTAGATTGCGGTTAACTGGTGAAAATACCAAACCCAGAAAGTTACCAAGTTAACTGAATAATCCCAAATCTAAAATCCAAAACCGCCAAGTCCTTGCATCCCAAATCTAAAATCTAAAATCTAAAATCGATTATGGGCATCCGTTCTTACCGACCTTATACCTCCAGCACCCGAGAACAAACCGTCTCGGACTTCGCTGAAATTACCAAATCAGAACCAGAAAAGTCTCTAACCAACAACAAGCACACCAAACAAGGCCGCAACAACCGAGGCGTCATCACCTGTCGCCACCGGGGAGGCGGTCACAAACGGCTTTATAGAGACATCGACTTCCGCCGCGACAAACACAGCATTCCCGCTACCGTCAAGGCGATCGAATACGACCCCAATCGCAACGCACGCATCGCCCTCCTGTTCTACAAAGACGGCGAAAAACGGTACATCCTGCACCCGCTCAACTTAAACGTCGGTACCGTAATTGTCTCAGGCCCAGACGCGCCGATCGAGATCGGTAACGCCCTGCCCCTGAAGAACATTCCCCTCGGTACCAGCATCCACAACGTCGAGCTAGTACCCGGAAAAGGCGGACAAATCGTTCGCTCCGCCGGCTCCAGCGCTCAGCTAATGGCAAAAGAAGGTAGCTACGTTACCCTTAAACTGCCATCTGGCGAACAGCGCAAAGTCCGCGCCGACTGCTACGCCACCATCGGTCAAGTGGGCAACACAGACGCCAGAAACATCAGCCTCGGCAAAGCAGGTCGCACCCGCTGGAAAGGCCGCAGACCCACCGTTCGCGGTAGTGTCATGAACCCGGTAGACCACCCGCACGGCGGTGGCGAAGGCAGAGCTCCTATCGGACGTCCGGGGCCTGTCACTCCTTGGGGTAAACCAGCATTGGGTGCAAAAACTCGACGCAAAAACAAGCGCAGCGACGCTTTAATCGTCCGCCGCCGCCGCAAATCTTCCAAGCGCGGCAAGGGCGGTAGACAAAGCTAGTAATCAGTCAGCAGTCTTCAGTGCTTAGTTGTTAACGGCTAACTAATGGCTGAGGACTGATGACCAATGACGGCTGAAAGCTGACTAATAACTCCTGAATCACTAAAAAATCATGTCTCGATCGCTAAAAAAAGGCCCCTTTGTCGCAGATGCTCTGATGACAAAAATCGAAAAACTCAACGCCGCCGGCCAAAAACAAGTAATTAAAACTTGGTCGCGATCTTCCACAATCCTGCCCCAAATGGTAGGTCACACGATCGCCGTTCACAACGGCAGACAGCACGTACCCGTCTACCTCACAGACCAAATGGTAGGTCACAAACTCGGAGAATTTTCCCCCACTCGTACCTTTAGAGGTCACGCTAAAAGTGGTGATAGAAAGACAAGTAAAAAATAGCCTAATTAGGTGACAGGTAATACGTCGTCGGAAAAAGTTTTTCCGAATTATTAATTACCTTTTCCCCAATTACCAACTACCAATTACCCAAATCGAAATGGCTATAGATACCACATCCGAAATTAAGGCGATCGCCCGTTACATCCGGACATCCCCCTTCAAAGTGCGCCGAGTCCTTGACCAAATTCGCGGCAAAAGCTACCAAGAAGCGCTGATTTTACTCGAATTCATGCCCTACCGCGCCTGCGAACCAATCGTCAAAGTTTTGCGATCGGCAGTAGCCAACGCCGAACACAACGCAGGATTGGATAAATCCAAGCTGGTAGTTTCTCAAGCTTACGCAGACCAAGGCCCAGTCCTCAAACGCTTTAGACCCCGCGCTCAAGGTCGCGCCTACCAAATCCGCAAGCCAACCTGTCACATTACCGTAGTAGTAGCTCCCCTCGTAGAAAACTAAACCAGGGAAAAACGTAATAGGTAATAAACAGCTTAAAGTTGAAAAAAATTGGTAATCACCAATTACCAATTACCAGTTACCAATTACCAAATACCAATTAACTCATCAACTATTATGGGCCAAAAAATACATCCAATTGGTTTTCGTCTCGGCATTACCCAAGAGCACCGCTCTCGCTGGTTTGCTGACCCCAAAAACTATCCAGAACTCTTGCAAGAAGACTATAAAATTCGCAAGTACGTTCGTAAAACGCTCAACAATGCGGGCATTTCCTCGGTCAAAATTGAGCGGAAAGCCGATCAAATCGACCTAGAAGTGTTCACCGCCAGACCAGGCGTTGTCGTAGGTCGCGGCGGAGCAGGCATCGAAACCTTGCGCGTCGGTTTGCAGCAGCAACTCGGTAGCAACCGCCAAATCCGCATCAACGTCGTCGAAGTTCAGCGAGTAGACGCCGATGCCACACTGATCGCGGAATACATCGCTCAGCAACTAGAACGGCGCGTATCCTTCCGCCGAGTCGTCCGCCAAGCAATCACCCGCGCTCAAAAAGTCGGCATCCAAGGCATCAAAATACAAGTCAGCGGACGCCTCAACGGCGCAGAAATCGCTCGTACCGAATGGACGCGCGAAGGAAGAGTCCCGTTGCACACCCTGCGGGCCGACATCGACTACTCCTACTGCACTGCTCAAACCATCTACGGTATTCTCGGCATTAAAGTTTGGGTTTTCAAAGGCGAAATTATTCCCGGACAAGAACAAGAAGCTGCACCAAATGCAGCAGTGCCCCGCACCAAACAAAGGCGCCGCCGCCAGAACTTTGAAGATCGATCGAACGAAGGCTAGCTAATTGTTAACTGTTAGTTGTCATTTGTTAAGTGTGAGTTGTTCCAAACCAATTAGCAATTAGCAATCACCAATTAGCAATTACCAATTACCAATTACCCAACTCCCAAAGCCATGTTAAGCCCTAAAAGAACCAAATTCCGCAAACAACAGCGCGGGCGAATGAGCGGTATTGCCACCCGCGGCAATACAGTTAGCTTTGGCGACTTCGCGCTCCAAGCTGTCGAACCCGCCTGGATCACTTCCCGCCAAATAGAAGCCGGACGCCGCGCCATGACCCGCTATATCCGCCGGGGCGGCAAAATCTGGATTCGTATTTTTCCCGACAAACCAGTCACCCAGCGCGCCGCAGAAACCCGGATGGGTTCTGGTAAAGGTGCACCAGAGTTTTGGGTTGCCGTGGTCAAACCGGGCCGGGTAATGTTTGAAATTGGCGGTGTAAGTGAAGAAACTGCCCGCGAAGCCATGCGTTTGGCATCTTTCAAGTTACCAATTAAAACCAAGTTCATCACTCGCGAAGAAGACCAGTCATAGCGATAATCGAAGGTAGAAGTAGGTCGGCATTGGTCAAAATTTTAAACGGCTACAGCAATTTAAAATAGGTCATTCATAACTTTTCTTTCCTTCGACATTCACCATCTAGACAATTCTGTCTTCTGTCATACCGAGATCGCTAACGAGAAAGCACACAATTATGTCTTTGACCAAGATTAAAGAAGCTAGAGAATTAAGCGATGCTGAAGTAGCAGAGCAAATTTTAGCCGTCAAGCGCCAACTAATGGAATTGCGGCTCCAGCAAGCTACTGGTCGCATGGAAAAGCCTCACCTGTTCAAGCACGCCAAACACCGGCTAGCTCAATTGATGACAGTTGAACGCGAGCGCCAAATCGTTGCTGAGAAAGAAGCGACAGAAAAATTAGCCGCATCTAAACAGGTAGCACAGCCTGCTCCAACCCCAGCAGTCAGCCAAGAGTCAGAAGCAGCCGAGCCGACCATCGCACAGTAGCTAAAAAAAAGTCAATTGCACAACAAAAATAGGTAGCTATGGCAATTAAAGAACGAGTTGGCGTAGTAGTCAGCGACAAGATGGATAAAACCGTCGTGGTAGCAATCGAAAACCGCTCCTCCCACACCAAATACGGCAAAATCGTAGTCCGCACCAAGCGGTACAAAGCTCACGACGAAGAAAATCAGTGCAAATCGGGCGATCGCGTCCGCATCACTGAAACTCGCCCTTTGAGCAAAACCAAACGCTGGACGGTTGCTGAGATTTTCGGTGCAAAAAATGGCTAACAGTTAATTCTTAATTGCTTTTAAGTGTGCGATCCTCTACTCAATCGATCGACCCTGTGATTAACCATCAATTAGCAATTAGCAGTTATCAGTTAGCAAGCATCAAATTACCTTTTCCCCAATCACCATGATTCAACCCCAGACATACCTCAATGTCGCCGACAATAGCGGAGCCCGCAAACTGATGTGCATCCGCGTATTGGGAGGCGGCAACCGCCGCTACGGCGGAGTCGGCGATGTCATCATTGCCGTCGTCAAAGACGCCATCCCCAATATGGCCGTCAAAAAATCAGATGTCGTCCGGGCCGTCATTGTCAGAACCCGCAAAGGCCTGCGCCGCGACAGCGGCATGAGCATTCGTTTTGACGATAACGCCGCCGTTATTATCAACGTAGACGGCAACCCCAAAGGCACTCGCGTCTTCGGCCCCGTCGCCCGCGAACTGCGCGACAAAAACTTTACTAAAATCGTTTCCTTAGCCCCGGAGGTACTTTAAAATGTACGGAAAAAAGGGTAAACCAACTAGCGAATCGCAGCGCTACAGAATGCACGTCAAAGCAGGCGACACCGTGCAAATAATTACTGGCAAAGAGAAAGGAAAAGTCGGAGAAATCTTAAAGACATATCCTAAAGTCAGCAAAGTAATTGTTAAAGGTGTAAACATCAGAACAAAGCACGTCAAGCCCCAGCAAGAGGGAGAGTCCGGGAAAATACTCACGTTTGAGGCTCCCATTCACAGCTCAAATGTCATGCACTATTCCGAAAAAGAAAAAATAGCTAGCCGCGTTTGCTATACATTTAGCGAAGACGGCCGGAAACTGCGACAGCTCAAAAAAACTGGAGAAATCATCGATCAATAGTGATTGGTTATCAGTCCTCAGTCATTAGTCCGCCTTCTGGCAAGTGACTTCTCAACTAATAACTAACATCGGTGAGACTGACAAGCGACAAATTCCCTGACCAAGCCCAGGGACAGTTAACGAAACACAAAAACTATGCCGGACAAACTCAAGGTTGTTTATCAAGAAAAAATCGTTCCCACACTGATGGATCAGTTTAAATATACTAATATCCATCAGGTTCCCAAACTCGTCAAAGTCACAGTGAACCGCGGTTTGGGAGAAGCATCTCAAAACGCTAAGGCACTGGATTCGTCGATCAACGAAATTGGCATCATCACCGGGCAAAAACCAGTAGTGACGCGGGCGAAAAAAGCCATCGCAGGCTTCAAAATCCGCAAAGGAGTACCAGTCGGCGTTATGGTGACGCTGCGCGCCGATCGGATGTACGATTTTCTCGATCGGCTGATCAACCTCGCACTCCCCCGAATCCGCGACTTCCGCGGCATCAGCCCCAAAAGCTTCGACGGGCGCGGCAACTACAGCTTGGGTCTGAGAGAACAGCTAATTTTTCCAGAAATAGAATATGACCGCATCGATCAAATTCGAGGCATGGACATTTCAATTATCACCACAGCAAACACCGACGAAGAAGGACGCGCCTTGCTTAAAGAAATGGGAATGCCGTTCCGGGACAACTAAGCACTAGAGTAAGAAGCAAAAGATGGCAGCTAACGATACCATAGCAGATATGTTGACGCGCATTCGCAATTCTTGCATGGCGCGCCACCAAACAACGCAAATTCCAGCTACAAAAATGACCCGCAGCATCGCCCAAGTCCTCAAAAGTGAAGGCTTCATCGGCGAATTTGAAGAAGCAGAAGCAGAAGGGGTCAAGCGACATTTAGTGCTTTCTCTAAAGTACAAAGGTAAAACTCGCAAGCCCATTATCACGGCACTTAAGCGAGTCAGCAAACCAGGACTGCGCGTTTACTCGAACCGTAAAGAATTGCCCAGAGTGTTAGGCGGAATTGGCATAGCCATTATTTCCACCTCCAGCGGCATTATGACGGATAGAGAAGCTCGACGCCAAGGTTTGGGCGGTGAAGTGCTTTGTTATGTTTGGTAGTCATTAGTCATTAGTCATTAGTCGCTGGTCGTTGGCAACAGACTCCAAAATCAATCACTAAGGACTAATAACTAAAGACTAATAATCAAGGACTAATAACTAAAAACAAAGGACAAAAAACTATGTCGCGAATTGGCAAGCGTCCGATTAGCATTCCCAATAAAGTCACCATCACCCTAGACGGTCAAAAAGTAGCCGTCAAAGGCCCTAAAGGTGAACTTTCCCGAGTTATCCCAGCCGAAATCGTCATGGGACTCGAAGGCGAGACTTTACTCGTTACCCGGCGAGACGAATCTCGCGTCGCCAGACAACTGCACGGCTTGTGCCGCACCCTAGTCGCCAACATGGTCGAAGGTGTATCCCAAGGTTTTCAGCGGCGCCTCGAAATTATCGGCACAGGTTATCGGGCACAGGTTCAAGGACGGAACCTGATTTTAAACGTCGGTTACAGCAAACCCGTTGAAATGCCCCCTCCAGAAGGCATCACAATGGCAGTTGAAGGCAACACCAACGTCATTGTCTCCGGCATTGACAAAGAACTCGTAGGCAATACAGCAGCCCGCATCCGCGCGGTGCGTCCGCCCGAAGTCTATAAGGGCAAAGGCATTCGCTACAGCGGCGAAGTCGTCCGGCGCAAAGCTGGTAAAACAGGCAAAACAGGTAAGAAGTAACAATGAAGCTTACTCGCAAAGAATCAGTCCAGCGCAGACACCGCCGTGTTCGGCGCAAGGTGTTCGGCACCTCCGAACGTCCCAGACTAGCGGTATTTCGATCGGAGCAGCACATCTACGCTCAAGTAATCGACGACACCGCCCAGCACACTTTGGTCGCCGCGTCAACCCTCGATCCCGAATTGAAGTCAACTCTCAGTTCTGGCGGCAACTGCTCCGCCAGCGTGCAAGTCGGTCAGTTGATTGCCAAACGCTGTTCCAGCGCTGGCATAGTCAAAGTCGTATTCGATAGGGGGGGCAACCTCTATCACGGTCGTGTCAAAGCCCTCGCAGAAGCAGCTCGCGAAGCGGGGTTAGACTTCTAGAGGGGGTAATGGGTAGCGGGTAATGAGTAATTAAAAAGTAAAAAGTCAAAAGTTGAAAGTTAAAAGGCAATATCCAGATTTCTTCTATTTTTACTTTTTACTCAAACAATTACCACTTGCCGATCGCCTTTCACCAATTACTAATTCCCACAGGACAAAACTATGGCAGAACAAAAAGAACAGCGCAACAAGAAAAAAAGCAGCAATAATAAAACGCGCGAAAAAGAATCCGAATGGCAAGAGCGGGTCGTTCAGATTCGGCGCGTTACTAAAGTAGTCAAAGGCGGTAAAAAACTTAGCTTCCGCGCCATAGTCATTATCGGCAACGAACGCGGTCAAGTTGGAGTAGGAGTCGGCAAAGCTAGCGACGTAATCGGTGCCGTTAAAAAAGGCGTCGCTGACGGCAAAAAGCACCTAATTGAAGTCCCCCTCACCAAATCTAACTCCATCCCTCACCCCATCAACGGTGACGGTGGCGGAGCTAAAGTGATGATGCGGCCGGCCGCTCCGGGAACCGGGGTAATTGCAGGGGGAGCAGTGCGAACTGTTCTCGAACTAGCAGGAGTCCGCAATATCTTAGCCAAACAGCTAGGTTCCGGAAATCCCTTAAACAACGCCCGAGCCGCAGTCAATGCCCTTTCCACCCTCCGCACCTTGTCCGAAGTTGCTCAAGAGCGCGGAATTCCAGTAGAAAACCTATACGGTTAGGGCTCGCGAGAATGGGAAACTGTAAGTTTTGAGTGTTAAGTGCTTGCGTAGAAAATAAAAAAATTCGCCACTCAAAACTCACGCACTCAAAACTACTGCGTACCCGCTCTCTAAATACCAATTACCAATCACCAATTACTAAAACTATGAGATTGCAAGACGCCCGACCCAAAGCAGGCTCCCAAAAGCGCCCCCGACGCTTGGGCAGAGGTATTTCTGCCGGTCAAGGCGCGAGCTCCGGCAAAGGGATGCGCGGTCAAAAATCTAGAGCCGGTAGTGGCACTAGACCCGGTTTTGAAGGTGGTCAAAATCCTCTTTACCGCCGCCTGCCCAAGCTCAAAAGCTTCCCCTTAGTGAACCGGAAACAGTACACTACCATTAATGTAAGTAAATTAGCATCGCTGCCAGCAAACACAGAAGTTACTCTCACCTCTTTGATCCAAGCAAAAATTGTCACCACAGACGACGGACCGCTGAAAATCTTAGGAGATGGCGAACTGAATGTACCTTTGCAAGTGCGCGCCTCCGCTTTTACCGCAGGTGCTCGCACCAAAATTGAAGCTGCCGGCGGAAGTTGCGAATTAGTTGCGTGAAGATTTGAGGTTTGAGAGTATGTCCAAATCTCAAATCCTCAAGCTTGTTATCAGAAAATGATTTAGTCGAAAATCGCAAATCTAAAATCCAACATCGTAACTATGGACGTTAGTAGAGAGAAAGCGCCAACTGCACAAGAGACGTTCATGCAGATGGCTCAAGCTGCTGGTTTGCGAGGCCGCATCCTCGTAACCATTGGCTTACTGATTTTAGTACGCCTGGGTGTCCACTTGCCAGTCCCCGGCATCGATCGAGTCGCCTTTGCCCAAAACGTCCAAAATAGCCCTTTAATTGGCTTTCTGGATTTGTTCTCAGGAGGCGGCTTGTCAGCTTTGGGGATTTTCGCGTTGGGGATTTTGCCCTACATTAATGCTTCAATTATTGTGCAACTTCTAACTGCGGCTCTGCCAAGTTTAGAAGACTTGCAGAAAAATGAAGGAGAAGCAGGGCGGCGCAAGATTTCTCAAATTACTCGCTACGTTTCTTTGGGCTGGGCAATTCTGCAAAGTATTGGCATTGCGATTTGGGTCAGCCCTTTTGCTCAATCTCCAGCGCCTTTATTCATAGCACAAACTGCTTTGGCTCTGACAGCCGGGTCAATGTTTGTGATGTGGATATCGGAAGTGGTGACCGAGCGAGGTATCGGGAACGGAGCGTCGCTGCTGATTTTTATCAATATTGTGTCGGTATTGCCGCGCTCTTTGGGACAAACTTTTGAATTGGCTCAAAGCGGGGACACGCAAGTTGTCGGCCGTGTAGTCGTTCTGCTACTGGTCTTTTTGGTAACGATTGTCGGGATTGTTTTTGTTCAGGAAGGTACTCGCCGCATTCCGATTATTTCGGCCCGTCGCCAAGTCGGCCGCAAAGTTTATCGGGAGAGCCGGAGCTATCTGCCCCTGCGCTTGAATCAAGGCGGAGTGATGCCGATTATTTTTGCATCTTCCGTGTTGATTGTGCCTTCTTTCCTAGCTCAGTCTCTCAATAACCCGTTTTTGGTTCAAGTTGCTAATGTTTTGAGTCCGAACGGCCCAGCGCCTTGGGCTTACGCGCTGTTTTATCTGACTTTGATTCTGTTCTTCAGCTATTTCTACGCTTCGTTGATTGTCAACCCCGTAGATATGTCTCAGAACTTGAAGAAAATGGGCGCCAGCATTCCTGGAATTCGTCCGGGTCAGAAAACCAGCGATTATGTGGAGAAGGTTTTGAACCGTTTGACTTTCTTGGGAGCGATATTTCTCGGTCTGGTGGCTATTGTACCAACTGCTGTAGAAAGCGCGATCGGAGTGCAAACTTTTAGAGGTTTTGGCGCAACTTCCCTACTGATTTTAGTAGGTGTCGCGATCGAAACTGCTAAGCAAATTCAAACTTACGTCATCTCCCAACGATATGAAGGAATGGTGAAGTAATCGCAATGCACTTGATTTTTATGGGTCCTCCAGGGGCAGGAAAGGGAACTCAGGCTCAGCTTTTAGCAGCTCTCTGGAAAATACCCCACATTTCTACCGGTGACATCCTGCGCGCCTGCGTAGTTGCCAAAACTGACTTGGGTCAAAAAGCACAATCTTACATGGATAAGGGAGAGTTGGTTCCTGACGAGTTATTGATGGATATCGTGCAAGAACGCATGAATCAACCAGATGCTACTGCTGGCTGGATTCTGGATGGCTTTCCCCGCACAGTCCCACAGGCAGCGTTTTTTGACAAACTGCTCTGCGATGTTGGCGGTGGGGGAAGTTCGTCGGGAAAGGACTGCGATCTCAGAGCTGTCAATTTGGACGTTCCTGACAATATTTTGGTGGCTCGCCTGTTGTCGCGAGGTCGCCAGGATGACAATGAGGAAACCATCCGCCGCCGATTGCAAGTTTATCGGGAGCAAACTCAACCTTTGATTGAGTTTTACAGAAACCGCGAACAGTTAGTTGTGGTTGATGGCGATCGAGCGATGGAATTAGTCACCGCAGAACTGCAGCAAGCTCTCTCTGGCGATTCTTGAACTCTCTCAATACACCTTGTTACTCACCAGCTTTTGCTAAGATATGTTAACTAGGAGCTTTTTGTGCTATCAGGTTTTGTGAGGGTTGCTAGTTCCCGGATTGAACTCGATACTAATGGCCACAACTTTACTCAAGTAAAGCTAAAGCAAGCGGTTGGTTGAGTCAAGAAGTCGATAAAGTCGCCCGAATTCTTCCCCGCTTTCCCGTTTCACTCCTACCAGTAAATAGGTTTTGAGGCAAATAGCGGGACACTCCTAGTTAATCAAATGTAGAGTTGAGGTAAATACCAAATTGTCTAAGCAAGATTTAATTGAAATGGAAGGGACAGTGACGGAATCCCTGCCCAATGCGATGTTTCGCGTTGACCTAGATAATGGGTTTAACGTGCTAGCTCACATTTCCGGCAAGATCCGCCGCAACTACATCAAAATTCTGCCTGGCGATCGCGTCAAAGTCGAATTGACTCCCTACGACTTGACCAAAGGCAGGATTACTTATCGCCTTCGGAAAAAATAGGCTTAGATAAAACTTTCTAAAAACTAATTCTAAGTTTAATTTAGAGAGAATTTGGTAAAAAGCTTCAAATTTATGCTATAATGCTACGTTTGTAGTGTTGCCGAGAAGGACCTCAACAACCCAGCGGTGTACCGGGTTAAGTCATTGTTACACCGTAAAAGTATCGCTCGCCCACACTCGGGCGCAGGCGAACTTTACCCAGCAATGGGAGTGGGTACAAGCGGGCTCCTTCATGAAACAACCCGCACTTTATACAATTTAATCGAGGAGAGGCCTACACCTTGCCCAGCCTCTCCTCCCACCGCTCTACGGGCAGTCCCAGCGTGCCTGCTCTCCGGTAGAGCGGGGTTCTCCAGGCAGGAAGAAAGATGAAAGTTCGAGCATCTGTCAAAAAAATTTGTGAGAAATGTCGCGTCATCCGCCGTCGCGGTCGAGTGATGGTGATATGCACTAACCCGAAACACAAACAGCGCCAAGGTTAGAAAAAAAGAAGATTGGGCACTGCACGCAGGTGCATCCTAATTGAACATTGTAGCCAAACAGGAAAACTAGGGAGAGAAAAAGTGTGGCACGGATTGCCGGGGTAGACCTTCCACGCGATAAGCGCGTCGAAATAGGTCTGACATACATTTACGGAATAGGCTTGTCGCGAGCCCAAAAAATTATCGCTGCAACAGGCGTAAATCCTGACACTCGCGTCAAGGATTTAACAGAGGCCGACGTGACAGCTCTGCGGGCTCATGTAGAAACCACATACCAAATCGAAGGAGACCTCCGGCGCTGGGAGTCAATGAACATCAAGCGCCTGATGGACATCGGAACTTATCGCGGTCGGCGTCACCGTTTGGGTCTGCCGGTGCGGGGACAACGAACCCGTACCAACGCCAGAACCCGTCGTGGCGTCCGCCGAACAGTTGCGGGCAAGAAAAAGGCACCTTCCAAGAAGTAACATCTTTTTTGGAAAAATACGCTGGGGGCTGCTGGCTCCTAGCGCTTCGGAACATTAGTTGAGAGAAACGTTAAAGAGACTAATATGGCGCGACAACAAACAGGCAAGAAATCTGGTGCAAAAAAGCAGAAACGGAATGTACCCAATGGGGTAGGCTACATCCAGTCTACCTTTAACAACACGATAGTAACTATTACCGATCTCAACGGCGAAGTGATATCCTGGGCATCGGCAGGTTCCAGCGGTTTTAAAGGAGCTAAGAAGGGAACTCCCTTTGCAGCTCAAACAGCAGCAGAAAGTGCTGCCCGCAGAGCCAACGACCAAGGAATGCGCCAAATAGAAGTAATGGTAAGCGGGCCAGGAGCAGGTAGAGAAACTGCAATCCGGGCGCTGCAAGGGGCGGGACTGGAAATCACCCTGATTAGAGATGTTACCCCAATTCCTCACAACGGCTGTCGCCCTCCCAAGCGGCGTAGAGTCTAAAACGATTTGAGATTTTAGATTTTAGATTTTGGATAATGGCTAACTGCTTAAAGTCAAAAACTAATGGTTCTAACTGTTGCCCCGTCCATCCAAAATCCGAAATCCGTTCAGGGGTATGCTCTGCAATCTAAAATCCAAAATCAAAAATCCAAAGTGGAAAAGGGAGGTCACTCCGTGGCGCAGTTTCAAATTGAATGTATAGAGTCTAACACTGACAAAGACCGCAGTCAGTACGGAAAATTTGTCCTGGAACCGCTCGATCGCGGTCAGGGAACAACTGTTGGGAATGCGCTTCGGCGAGTTCTGCTTTCTAATTTGGAAGGAACGGCAGTAACTTCAGTCCGCATCGCGGGCGTCAATCACGAGTTTGCCACGATCGAAGGGGTACGTGAGGATGTTCTAGAAATTCTCCTGAACATGAAAGAGGTTGTCCTCAAAACTCATTCTCAGCAGCCGCAAATCGGCAGGTTGCGGATTGAGGGGCCTGTAACAGTTACGGCCGATCGATTCGATTTGCCCTCAGAGGTGGAATTGATCGATCGCTCCCAGTACATTGCAACTCTCTCGCCCGGCTCAGTTCTGGAAATGGAATTCAGAATTGAAAAAGGCATCGGATACCGAGCAGTAGACCGCAGTCGCGATGATGGATCGGCTTTGGATTTTCTCCAAATTGACGCCATCTTTATGCCGATTCGCAGAGTCAACTATAGCGTTGAAGATGCTAGGGTAGGCGGCACGGTCGAGAAAGACCGGCTGATTATGGAAATCTGGACTGATGGCAGCGTGACTCCTCAAGAAGCTTTGAGTCAATCTGCCCACATCCTGGTAGATTTATTTGCACCTCTCAAAGACATCACCCAAGATTCTCTCAAACCAGAGTATCCAGGTGAAGCCGATCCTACCAGCCAAATTCCGATCGAAGAATTGCAGTTGTCCGTCCGGGCTTACAACTGTCTCAAGCGGGCTCAGATCAACTCAGTCGCAGACTTATTGGATTATACCCAAGAAGACTTGCTCGAGATAAAGAACTTCGGGCAGAAGTCTGCAGAAGAAGTGATTGAAGCTTTACAAAAACGCTTGGGCATTACCTTGCCACAGGAAAAATCAGCTAAAAGTTAATCAACGGGTAACGGGTAAAAAAGTTCTGAATTTTAAGTAGGTGAGTTTTTAAGTTAAAGAATTCACCGCTCAAAACTCGCGGACTATCCCGGCGCCCAATTACCAATTACCAATTACCAACTGCTATGCGTCACCGCTGTCGCGTTCCCCAACTCAGCAAACCGGCTGACCAGCGCCGCGCCCTACTGCGCTCGCTGACCACCGAATTAATCCGCCACGGTAAAATCACTACCACTCTCGCCCGCGCCAAAGCGCTGCGCTCAGAGGCGGACAGGATGATTACCCTGGCCAAAGAAGGCTCCTTGGCTGCTCGCCGCCAAGCTATGGGCTATATCTACGATAAACAGTTAGTGCACGCCTTGTTTGAGGCGGCACAAGAACGGTACGGAGCGCGCAACGGCGGCTACACCCGCGTCGTGCGAACAGTCCCCCGTCAAGGAGACAATTCCGAAATGGCGATCGTTGAACTGGTGTAATTCAATTTTGGGTTGGAGATTTGTGATTTATGACTGACAATCCAAAATCCCCAATCGAAAATCCCCAATCGATACAGCGCGTTGCTCTGGTGATCCAATACCTTGGCACTAACTTTCACGGTTGGCAGCGACAGCCGAACCAGCGTACAGTACAAGAAGAAATTGAAACAGCAATATCGACTGTTCTGGAACGCCCGGTAACGCTGCACGCTGCCGGGAGAACGGATGCGGGAGTTCACGCCGCTGCTCAAGTAGCCCATTTTGATGCCCACGGCCCAATTCCGGCTCACCGCTGGGCAAGCGTTCTCAACTCTCGACTGGCAAAAGATATTTTAATTCGAGCTTCGGCAAAGGTGGAACCTACCTGGCACGCTCGGTTCTCAGCCAGTTGGCGGCGCTATCGCTACACCCTTTATACAGACCCGACCCCTAATTTGTTTGTGCGTCCTTTTGCTTGGCACTGCTATCACGCTCCTGTGGATGAATCTTTGATTCAGACAGCTTTGACACCGCTAATCGGGCGCCATCACCTGGCTGCTTTCCACCGCGCGGGTTCTGCCCGCCCCCATTCCTGGGTGGACGTGCAAGCGGCCGAGTGTCAGCGTTCTGGGCCTCTTATCTATATTGAGGTTCAGGCGAGCGGGTTTCTGTACGGGATGATGCGGCTGCTGGTGGGGTTGCTGGTGCAGGTGGGTCGCGGGGAAAGGCCGATCGACAATTTCACAGATATCTGGGTCAACGAACGCCGAGAAATGGTAAAATATGCCGCTCCCGCTCAAGGTTTGTGCCTGCTGCGGGTTGGCTATTCAGAATTTCCCTTTCCCCCAGATGTCTGGTACGACACTCAGCCAAAATTAGTCATTAGTCATTAGTCATTAGTCATTAGTCATTAGTCATTAGGTAACTACTAATAAAAAACTAAGGACAACTAACAATTAAAAACTGACAACTGACAACTGACAACTGACAACTAACAACAGTTAACAGTTAATAGACAACTAACAACAAACAATGAACAAAACTTACGTCCCTACTCAAGACTCCCTAGAGCACAAGTGGTACGTGGTCGATGCCGCCGACCAGCGGCTGGGCCGTCTGGCAACTGAAGTTGCCATGTACCTCCGGGGGAAACACAAACCGACTTACACTCCTTCTATGGATACCGGCGACTTCGTAATAGTCATCAATGCTGACAAAATCGCTGTTACTGGCAAAAAACGCACCCAGAAAATCTACCGCCGCCATTCTGGAAGACCGGGCGGCATGAAAACAGAAACTTTTGCCAAATTGCAAGCACGTTTGCCCGAAAGAATTGTCGAAGAAGCTATACGGGGAATGCTGCCTCACACTTCTCTGGGCAGACAACTGTTTACTAAACTGAAGGTGTACGCTGGCCCCAACCACCCGCACCAAGCTCAAAAACCAGAAGAATTAATTGTTCACACGATTCCGGGAGGAAATGAGTAATGCAAGCAACAGATACATCCGGTCGCGCTGTGTACTGGGGTACCGGCCGCCGCAAGCGTTCCGTAGCGCGGGTGCGCTTGGTTCCCGGCACTGGCATACTGACTGTCAATGGTAAAGAGGGGGATTTGTACCTGCAATTCAACCCTACTTATTTGGCTCTCGCTAAGGCCCCTCTGGAAACTTTGGGTCTGGAAAATGAGTATGACATTTTGGTAAAAGTCGAAGGCGGTGGCTTGACAGGTCAGGCTGACTCGATTCGCTTGGGTGTCGCTAGAGCACTTTGTCAATTAGACCCGGACAACCGCAAGCCTCTGAAGACTGAGGGCTATTTGACTCGCGACCCGCGGGCAAAAGAACGGAAAAAGTACGGTTTGCGGAAAGCTCGCAAAGCTCCTCAATACTCGAAGCGGTAATCGAGGGAAGAAGGAAGAAGGAAGAAGGAACCAGGAAAAGGCAAAAATTATCTATCCAGATTTTAGCTGCCTTTTTTTGAAGTTTATTTCCGATTCCTGATTCCTGGTTCCAACAGATATAAGGCAAAATTGGTGCTGTTGTTGGTGTACAAGTCCTGCAGCAGCTAAAATGGTTGTAAAGTCAAAAATTAGAGAGTAAAAAACAATGGCAAAAGATGGCATTCACCCTGAGTGGTATCCCGAATCTCAGGTTTATTGCAACGGGGAACTTGTGATGACTGTGGGTTCAACTAGACCAAAGCTTCAAGTTGATGTCTGGTCGGGAAATCATCCTTTTTATACTGGCACTCAGAAGATTATTGATACTGAAGGTCGTGTGGAGCGCTTTATGCGGAAATACGGCATGACGGAGGTAGAAATGCCGAAGGCAGATGCTTCCTCAGGACCGCTGAAAATGGAAGAGCCGAAAGCAGATGCTTCTAAGGCTGCTGGTAAAGGCAAAAAGAAGAAGTAGCCGGATTGTCATTTGTCCGCAGTTTGTTGAGAGTAGTTCTTTCTACTGGCAACTTACCGCCCTCGGATTTTAGATTTTAGATTGAAGACTTGCTACGGCTGGCAGTAGAGTTCGATCGAGTAGAGTTCGATCGACATTCTATCCTAACTGCTCTTGAGTTCTAAAATCTAAAATCTAAAATCTAAAATCTCAAATCGATCCGCCCTCGGATTGGAGAGTTTAGATTGAAGAATTGCTATGCAGGCAGTTGAGTTCGATCGAGTAGAGTTCGATCGAGATTCTATCCCAACTGTTCTTCAAATCTAAAATCTAAAATCTAAAATCTAAAATCTAAAATCGATTGACAAAGGACAACTGACAATGGCTGAATCTTATTTGCTGGATAAATTGAAGTCGGTAGAGCAAACTTTTAATGAGTTGACTCGCCGCATGGCTGACCCGGATGTCGCTAGGGACAATCAAGAGTTTCAACGGGTAGCAAAAGCTCGATCGTCCTTGGAGGAAGTGGTCGATACTTTTGCTCTGTGGAAAACCACTCAGGAAGATTTGGTGGGCACGCGACAGGTTCTCAAGGAAGCTGCGGGCGATCGAGATATGCAAGAAATGGCTGCGCTCGAAGTTCAGGAACTTGAGTCGAAGCTGGAGAGTTTGGAAAGTCGTTTGAAGGTTTTGCTGCTCCCCCGCGACCCGAACGATGACAAGAATATTATGCTGGAAATTCGGGCCGGTACTGGCGGTGATGAGGCTAGTATTTGGGCGGGAGATTTGCTGCGGCTCTATTCGCGCTACGCTCAAACTCAAGGCTGGCAGGTGAAGTTGGTGAGCGAGTCGCTGGCGGAAATGGGCGGCTTTAAAGAGGTGATTCTGGAAATTACAGGCGACAGCGTTTACAGCAAGCTGAAGTTTGAGGCTGGGGTACACCGGGTGCAGCGGGTGCCTGTGACTGAGGCTGGCGGCCGGGTGCATACTTCGACGGCGACGGTGGCTGTGATGCCCGAGGTGGATGATGTGGAGATTCACATCGATCCGAAGGATATTGAGATGAGCACGGCTCGATCGGGCGGCGCTGGCGGTCAAAACGTGAACAAGGTGGAAACTGCTGCGGATTTGTTTCACAAGCCGACGGGAATTCGGATTTTCTGTACTGAGGAGCGCAGTCAGTTGCAGAATAAGGAGCGGGCGATGCAGATTTTGCGGGCTAAGCTCTATGAGATGAAGTTGCGGGAGCAGCAGGATGAGGTGAAGTCGCGGCGTTTGGCTCAGGTTGGTACTGGTTCGCGATCGGAGAAGATTCGCACTTACAACTATAAGGACAATCGGGCTACCGACCACCGTTTGGGGGAAAATTTCTCGCTCAATAGTGTTTTGGAAGGGGATATTGAGGGGATTATTCAAACTTGCATTTCCCAGGATCAGCAGGAACGTTTGGCTGAGTTGGCTGCTTCTACTAATTGATGGAGTGATGGGGGGCTAGGCGCATTGTTTGCTCAGCCTCAGTTCCCTTGTTACGCGGGAGATATGCTTGAGTAGGGCTTCCCAAATTGCATCGGCGATCGCCACTGGATATTTGAAATGTTCGAGGTCGTATTGTACAATGACTTCTAGGGGTGCTAGGATTTGCTGGTTTCGACAACTGGCAATTGCTGCGATCGCCTCTTGTTGCCATCTGGCAAATAGTCTGTAGCTGAAAAAGGAACTGCATTTTTGTCCTTTCTGGTTCAGGTAAACAACTATTACTTGATGTTGTTTGGGGTAGACTTTGACTATGCGGTTGACGGGCATTCTCAGGGCTTCGGCAGCTTCTTTTTTGGAGATTTGCCAGCACTGGGGTTTTAGCCAACCCGAGGCTGTAAGGCTCTGACGGGTGTGGCTAGGTTTATGAGTTTTTTGATTGCGTCTCTTTGTCATTGGTATTTCTCCCAAACCTGCTTTCATTAAAATTAAAGCTTTCAATCTATTTAAGAAGATCTGTTAAAGGTTCCTCTGTCAAGCTAGACAGACAATTTTTTGGGTACACAAGTAAACTAGGAATTGTGGTTATCTGGTGGCTGATACCGTGGACGCAGAAGCTAAGAAAAAACTGAGTGAGGTTGTTAAATTAGCGCGGGGTTCGATGAGCTTGAGCGCTTTTGGCAGAATGTTGGGAGTTTCTGCTGCTTCTGTCTTGTATTGGGAAAAGGGGCAGGTACTTCCAGATACGAAAAATTTGACTCAGATTGCGACAAGAGCAGGCTTTACGATGGAAGAGCTCATGGCTCATCTTGAAGGCAAGCCGGTGCAGGAACCCGTAGATACTAACGATCTGCTTAAAAAAATTCAATGTATGCCGATTAGTGAGTTGGCAGTGATTGGTAGAGCTGTGATGGATAGGCTCGCTGCTGCTGCTGAGTCTTCTGGGTAAGTAGAGTTGATGTAGAGCTATTTAAAGTGCTATTAAAATCATAGTTGTTACTGATTGGTATACTTTTAAGAGTACCAGCGAGAAGTTTTATTGTCAATAACAAGTGGAAAATTCATAAATTGAGAAGTAAACTTGTTAAATGTGGTTAAGTGGTCACTGCGATTGTGGATGCTGAAGGTAAGAGAAAACTGATCGAGATTGTTAAGTTAGCGCGTGGCGACCTCAGCCAGCGAGCTTTTGGCAAGCTTTTGGGTGTGTCATCGACTGCTGTACAGTTGTGGGAAAAAGGCCAGAGTATCCCGGATACGGAAAATTTGACTCAGATTGCGATTAGAGCTGGTTTCACGCTAGAAGAACTCATAAGTCATCTCGACGGGAAGCCGATGCGGGAACCGATGGATACGAACGATATGCTTAAAAAAATTCAATGTATGCCGATCGCAGATTTGGCGGTAATTGTCCGAGCGGGCGTGGAGCGGCTGGCTAATGCTGCTGAGTCTTCAGGGAAATATAGCTGAGCGGTGTTTGCCCGATCGCCCTTAAAAAATTCCCCCCACTCTAATATCACAAATCGAGTATTTTGTCAAGTCAAAATCTACTTTGTTATGGAGTACGATCGCCCTTATAGACTTACGCACTCCCACAAAGAAACCGGGTTTTTTACCTGACGGGGTGACAATCCCGTCAAAACCCGTAGTGGTGGCGGATTTACCCAACTTGAGCTAAAAAAAGATGGGGTCGAAATTATTAAGTGGCCCCATCTGTTAATTATGTTTCCTCAATTTTACCAGAACCATTTAGAAAAACAACTCAAACCAGCAGAATACCTGACTCTCAAAATTCTGGTATATTTGTTGCAGAGCCACAGACAGGTTAGTATTGAATTGCTCGCTTCTTTCTGGCCCTATCCAATTCAATTTGAGAGCCGGAGGCGTAGTCTGCAAAGATTTCTCAAATTAGACTGCCTCCACATAGAAAGTCTGTGGTTTCCGCTTGTCAAAGAAATTTGAAAAGCCAAATTTAAGAAATCGAAACCTTTGAAGCTTGCGATTGATCGCACTCAATGGCGATCGCACAACGTATTTATGCTCAGTCTGGTCTGGGAAAAACGAAGTATCCCCTTATACTGGCGACTACTAGACAAGAGAGGATGTAGTAATATCTGCGAACAACAAGCTTTAATTACTCCTGTTTTAGAGTTACTTTCAGATTATGAAGTGATCGTGTTGGGAGATCGGGAATTTGGTAGTGTCAAGTTGGCATCCTGGCTCTGTCACAAGCAAGTGAAGTTTATTCTTAGAGTCAAACAAGGGCGATATATTCAAGAAGAAAACTCGGATTATATCCTGTTGTCAGACCTGGGTTTACTGCCAGGAACAAGCTTTTATTTGTCAGATGTAAAGTTTACCAAACAAAAAGGATTTGGGAGTTTTGATATTGCTGGTTATTGGCGACGTAAATATCGAGTCAAACAGGAGGATGAAGGTTGGTATCTTTTGACTAATGTCGGCACTTTCAAGCAGTCAATTGATACTTTCAAGTGTCGCAGTGGCATTGAAGCGATGTTTAAAGATTGTAAAACTGGTGGCTACAATTTAGAAAGAAGCCATGCTAACAATCAGCGTTTAAGCAGTTTGATATTACTGATAGCTCTTGCTTATAGTTGTGCGGTGATTCAAGGTCAAAAAATCAAGACGATGGGAGGAGAAAAATATGTGGGCCGGTTAACTGAATACGGGCGCTCAATACGTCGTCATAGTAGTTTTTGGAGAGGATTATATGGTCAATGTTAGGTAATTGGTATGGATTTTTGTCAAGACATTATTACGCTCATTAATGAAAATCAGGCGAAACAAACTACCATTTTTTCAGAGGGGAATGAGGGCTATGTCCTTGATTACATCAGTGTTCTGACGGGGTTGTCACCCCGTCAGGTCGTTGAGTTGAGGAGGTTGCCCACGATTGGACGAACGTCTATCGCTTAAGGCGCCAGCCCCCAATTGGTTGTAGCGTCGCAGCAGTTGGTAAATCCAAATCCGGCTGTAACCGGTAACTTGAGACACCGCTAGTGGGGTGTGGCCCGAGGCGAGTAACCAGATGATCTGGTAGTGGCTGCGTTCGACTAACCCTGAACTTGTCCGGTAGCGAGTGTAGAGTTCCTGGACACTTAAGTGCGGTTCTAACTGGACTTTTTTTGGCATAGGGGGTTTGGCGTCCCTGTGAATCGGCTGCCCTTAATTATAACTAATTATCCGAACCTGATATTATACAGCACATTTCAGGTTTATGAGGTACAGTAGCAGCAGTTGGCAAACCAATTTCTTAGATGCTGAGGATTGAACAAGTCAAGGGCAGTTGCAATTAACGTATCAACCATTTTTGTTGTCGTAGGGGAAAACTGACGTAAAAAATCTTTCAATTGTGACCACCAATGTTCAATTGGATTAAAGTCAGGAGAGTAAGGAGACAAATTAAGAACACTTGCACCAACTGATTGAATTAAAGTTTCAATTGAAGCTATTTTGTGGGCAGGAACATTATCCATAACAACAACTGCACCCGACCATAACTTCGGGACTAAACATTCTTTTATAAAAACTTCAAAGGCATTTCCGTCCATCGAACCATTTAAAGTCATTACTGCTAAAACTTGTTTTAGGCTTACTGCCCCAATAATACCAATTTAATATGAAGCTGCATAGAATAAAGCTTCAAGAATGAAATTGTAAGCAGATAGCGAACAGATTTGTTCAGGTGTGATTTCTTGCAGAACCTGATTAAGTCGTTCACGCAATTCTCCAAGTGTCAGAAACACTTCTCCCTTCAATTGTTGTTTGATAAATTGCCAAACTCGTTCAATTGGATTGAGTTCGGGGCTATGAGCTGGTTGACAAACGGGAATCAAGTTGTCGGGCCACCGAGCGTGCGCTGGTCACATGAGCCCCCGCCTGGTCAAGTTGAATTAGTGCGATGTCATCTCCCAATTGATCTGAGAGGGCATCAATAAACTGCTGAAATCTTTGAGTATTGAGGTGATCGTATTCTTGACAAAAATGCCAACCACTCACAGGTTCTACCCCCCCGTAGAGCCAAAAATTATCACGCTTCCAGAGTACCGGTGCTATGGGTTTCACCCCAAACGCCATAATTACTCTCCCCGTTTCGGTTTTGAGTCCCAAGCGAGTCTCGTCTTGACATAGATAACGCAAGCGTTGCCCTGTTCCAAACAAGCGTTGATAGGTCAACAGGGCTGGGGCAATGTTTTTTTAAAACGCCTCACCGCATCGGGTTCTTGCTTCGCACTTTGGGGACGTGGCACTTTTAACTTAGCTTTGAGTCGATAGTGTACCCACTTATAGACTGTGGGATACGTCAGGTTCAGTTGATAAGTCTGATTCAGCCAGTCCACAATCTCCTTATAACTTTTGAATCCCGGTGGCTGTTCGAGTCTTTCTTGTAATCCGGCTAGGGCCTCTGAGTTCAAGTGCGGCGATTTTCCGGGTGCACTCTTGATGGTCAACAATTGGGACAATCCTCCTTGACGATACTTTTGCAGCCACCTAGTTACTGTTGAACCATCGCGTCCGAGACGTTCGGCCAGGGTTTTATGCTGAGTGATTTGTCCAGTTTTCAGCCACCACAACATTTGCAACCGTTCTTTCTGACTGGCAGTGCGACTGTTTTTTAGTTGTTTTTCCAAACTCTCTGCACTTTCTGCGATCACCAGAATCAGTTGGCGTGCCATACTAATTACCTCTAAACAGTATCTTTATTCTATGCAACTTCATGTAAAATTGGTATAAGTATTTTTGTTTGTTGTATATTGTCGGATTAACCCCCAACCGCGAATCGTAAAAAATCCTGAAGCAATGCGGATGTCCTGACGCGCCTCTTCCAAATAATACGTAATATATTCCAGAGCTTTGTGGCTGCTAAACCAACTCTGTCTCTCAAATGCCGGGTTGTTAGATTGATTGGGAGGAATATTCATTGGCAAAACTAAAGTAATTATGAAGCTTTTTGCTACAAAATCAGTTTCTAAAGAATATAATTCTTCTCTAGTGGCACTTATTTCAGTTTACTGCCTACTCAAGTTGCTCTGCTGGTTTATGGCGATCGCACCACTTCTCCCCAACGCGGACAGGTTCGCCACAAGCGGGGCAATGGTTCGGGAGTTCGGCGGAGTCTGGAAGCTCTCCAGTGCCACCGCAAACGGGGCATTCCACATCATATTGCTGGTGGACACCCGGAACAGCGCGGACGTGAATGATTGTGAGTCCCTTGCATCGTGGACATTCCATGTCAATCTCCTTGACCTTGATAGCTTTAATAAATTGAATCGAAGCAAAAATATTACACCGACAGGAGCTATAGCACTTCCGGATGTTATGAGGTACAGTAGCAGCAATTAGTAAACCAGTTTTTAAGATGTTTCGGATTAATTAA